>NZ_JBHUUP010000007.1:0-198755 GCF_042670945.1 Cellulosimicrobium sp. NPDC057127 | reverse complement strand
CGCGGTGGCCGGGTCGTCGTCGTGCGCGCAGTGCGCGGGGGTCAGTACAGGCTGATCGCGAGGCGCTGGCGGGCCTTGCCGACGCGGGGGTCGGTCGGGCCGACGACCTCGAAGTAGTCGAGGAGGCGCACGCGGAGCTTCTCCTTGCCGTCCGCGTCGGCGCTCGGCAGGAGGTCGAGCAGCCGCCCGAGGGCGTCGTCGACCTTGCCGCCGAGCAGGTCGAGGTCGGCCACCGCGAGCTGCGCGTCCACGTCGGCCGGGGCGTCCGCCGCCGCGGCGCGCGCGGTCGCGAGATCCGCGTCACGGGTGCGCTGCAGCAGCTTCACCTGCGCGAGGCCCGCGACGGCCAGCGCGTCCTTCGGGTCCTGCTTGATCGCCGTCGTGTAGGCCGCGGCCGCGGACTCGAGGTCGTCGCGCTCGATGGCGTCGTACGCCTCCTGGTGCAGCGGCGGCAGCTCGGGCTCCGGCTCGGGAGCGGGCTCGGCGGCGGCGGGGACGCTGCCGTCGCCCGTCTGCGCGGGCGCGCGGCCCGTGACGCCGTTCGCCTCGGCCGCCTGGAGCACCTGGTCGAGGACGGCGCGCACCTGCTCGGACGGTGCCGCGCCCTGGAACAGCGGCACCGGCTGGCCCTGCAGCACGGCGACGACCGTCGGCACGCCCTGCACCTGGAACGCCGCGGCGACCTGCGGATAGGCCTGGGCGTCGACGCGAGCCAGGAGGAAGCGACCCGCGTACTCGTCGGCGAGGTCCCCGAGCTCGGTGCCGAGCTGGGCGTTCGCCTGGTCGGTGGGGATCCACAGGAGCACGACGACGGGGTACTGCGCCGAGTCCTGGACGAGCTGCGGGAACGACTCGTCGGTGACGTCGACGACGTACCCGCCCGCCGCCGGAGCACCGCCGTCCTCGCCCGGCGGAGGGGCCTGCGGCCGGTTGAGCGCGGAGAGGTCGACCGCGCCACGGACGTCGAACGTCGGCTGGGTGGGTTCGCTCATGGGTGCATCCTACGGAGCGTCAGGACGTGGCGATCGACGTCGCGATGTGCTCGGTGCCGAGCACGCGGACCTGCTCCTCCGAACCCGCCGGCGGGACGTACATCGCCACGACGTCGACGTACCCGACCTTGAGCACGTTCGTCGCCTGCGTCGAGCCGAACAGCGCCTTCTCCGTCTCGGTCGACGGCGGGACGACGGCGCCCTCCTCCGCGCTCATCGTCTCGGCGGAGGTCATCGCCCCCACGACGAGCGCGCCGCCGTCGGCGGTCCGCACGGCGCGGACCGGCTCGTCCGGGTTCGGCGTGAACGTGAGCGAGTACGTGCCCGCGGCGGGCGCGAGGGCGTCGTTCCACAGCTTCGCCCGCTCGGCGAGCAGCGTGCGGAACGGGTCGTCCGGGAACGACCCCGCGAAGCTCGACGAGGCTCCCACGTTGAGGACGTCGGCGTACTGCGCGAGGGCGTCCGCGGGCGTGACGAGGAGCGAGTCGTCGTCGGGGGCGACGGCCTCGCTGCCGAGCGTCGGGGCCGCGAAGCTCGGGAGCGTCGTGCTCGGGAAGAGCCGCACCCACCCCCACAGCTCGTACTGCTCGCGCGGACCGGCCTGCTCGTAGACCGTCAGGCGCGGCGACTGGAGGCTCTCGGGCTGGACGCTGACCGCGTAGGAGGTGCGCGGCCACGTCTGCGTCGTCGGGATGACCACCTGCTGCACCTCGGTCGGCAGCTCGGTCACGAGCTCGGCGTCGCCACGCGTCTTCGCGACCTGGAGCTGGCTCGTCCGGATCGCCAGGGCGGGCCCCGTCAGCCGGTCCTCCAGGAGCGCCGGGTCGTTCGCGGCCCCGGCCTCCTCGAGCGCGGCGCCCACGGCGGCGAGCACCTCGGCCTCCTGGCCCTCGTCGAGGACGGGCGGCGGTGTGGCGGGGCTCTCGTCCGGCTCGGGCGTCGGCAGCGGGGCCGCGCAGCCGGCGAGCAGGACGACGGCCGCGGCGGACGCGACCGCCCCGAGGCGGGCCCGGTGGGGGCGCAGGGCCGTGCGCTGGGTCGTGCTCATCGGGTGGTGTCCTTCGTCTCGTCCGTCTCGTCGCGGGGCGCGCTCGGCTCCGACGCGCCGGCGTTGAAGCCCCAGGCGCGACGCCAGGCGTCCGCGCGGGTGGTGGCTCCGTCCTGCTCGGGCGGGTGCTCGGTCGCCGGGTCGACGACGGGCTGGGCCGCCGTCTTCGGGCGCCGGTCCCGCGGCACGACCGGGATCTGGCCCGTCAGCCAGGCGCGCCGCGGCTTCTGCGGCCGGGACTGGGCCTGCTGGGCGAGCCGCTCCGCCTCCTCCCGCTCGCGCAGCTGTCGGCGCGTGAGCGCGCGGACCTCGGAGGTGTCCGTCGGCGGCTCTCCTGGACGCGCCGACGGGCCGGACGACGGGGTCTCGTCGGCGTCGGCCGCGGCGGGCGCCACGACGGGCGTCGTGCCGGTCGTCCCGCGCCGGCCCGAGGTCGTGCGGCGGCCCGTGCGCAGGCCGGCCGCGCCGATGCCCAGTCCGAGCAGGACGAGCACGACGCCGCCGATCACGCCGGGCCACAGGTACGGCGTCTCGACCTCGCGCGGCCACGACAGCTCGAGGGTCGGCGCCACGGCCTCCTCCCCGACGCCGGCGGCCAGCAGCTGCCAGCGCCCCGGCTGGTCGGACCAGCGCAGCGAGACGGACCCGGCGCCGGACGCCTCGGCGACCCACATGTCGGAGCCCGCCGGGTCGACCCCGACGACGGGCGTCTCCTCGGCCGGGGTCTCCGACTCGTCCGCGGGCGCCTCGTCCGCGGGCGTCTCCTCGGCGGGCGTCTCCTCGGCCGGAGCGCCGTCTTCCGGCGCCTCGGTCTCCTCCGCGGGCGACTCGGCCTGCCGGGTGGCGAGACGGTCCCAGTCGGCCAGTCCCGTGACGACGCCGTGCGGCTCCTGCCCCACCCAGCCCGTGACGTCGACCTCGCGGCCGACCACGAGCGTCACCTCCTGCTCGCCGGGGGCGGTCGCGCGGATGGTGACGTCCTCGTCCACGAGGTCGAGCACGCCTGGCTCGGTGACGAGCATCGTGCCCTCGCCCGTGTACGCGGTGGTCGCGGTGACCGTGTCGCTGTCCCGCCACACCGTGGCGGACGCGACACCGAGGCCGACGGCGACGATCCCCGCCACGACCAGGACCGCGGCGATGATTCGTTGCAGCACCGAGCTTCCCTTCGTCGATCGACGTTCCAGGATAGGTGCGAATCCGCCCGAGGATCGAGCAGGGGCCGATCGGCGGGGATCATCACGAAGTGTTCACCGCGCGGCCCCGAGCCGGCCCCACCGCGACGCGCCGGGTGAATCAATCCGGGTATTCAGGGCAGGAGCCGGGCCGTATCCTGGATGGATCACAAGGGGCCACGGCGAGGACCGTCGCCCTCCGACCAACGCTGGGGGAGCTAGGTCGCCCGGCGGTGGTTGCTCAGGACGAACCACACCGGAGGTCATCGACGTGTCCGACGAGCGCACGCTCTTCCCCATCACCATGCGCGGCTACGACCGTGTCCAGGTCGAGGCTCAGCTCGCCAAGCTGGAGAAGGCGCTCGAGGACGCGCGCACACGGCTCGAGTCGTCCGACGCCCGTGTCATGCAGCTCACGACGGACCTCGGGGACGCCCAGCGCCAGCTGCGCGAGGCCGACCGCCCCTCGTACGCGGGCCTCGGGTCCCGGATCGAGCAGCTGATGCGCTCCGCGGAGGAGCAGTCGGCGGACATCCTGTCGCAGGCGAACAGCCAGGCCGCCGACATCATGGCGCGCGCGAAGCTGTCGGCGGGCCAGGTCCGTTCGCGCGCCGAGAACGAGGTGGCCGAGCTCCTCAACAGCGCCCGCCTGGAGTCGGAGGAGATCCGCACGACGAGCGCCTCGGAGGCCGAGAGCACGCTCGTGGGCGCGCAGCGACGCGCCGAGGAGCTCGTGGGGTCCGCGGAGCGCGAGGCCGCGCGCATCCAGAGCGCGATCGCCACCGAGGAGAGCGAGCGCCGCGCGTCGCTCGAGCGGGAGCTGGGCACGCTGCGCGCGTCCGCCGAGCGCGAGACGACGGAGCTGCGCGTCACGACGGAGCGCGAGGCCGCCGCCCTGCGGGCCCGCGTCGCGGCGGAGACCGCCGCGCAGCGCGAGACGGCAGAGCGCGAGGCGGCAGAGCTGCTCGAGAACGCGCGCCGCGAGGCCCAGCGCCAGGTCGACGAGGCGCAGCGCAAGGCGTCCGAGGCCGCGAACGCCGTCACGTCCGAGATGGAGGAGCTGCGCGACCAGGCGCGCACCGCGCTCGCCGACGCCGAGCTCGAGGTGGTGCGCCGTCGCGAGGAGGCCGAGCGCGAGAACGCCGAGCGCCACGCGACCGCGAAGGCCGAGACGGAGAAGCTCGTCGCGACCGCCGAGGAGCACGCGGCGGAGGCCGAGAAGCGCGTCGCGCTCGCGCTCGAGCAGGCGGAGAAGGTGCGCGCCGAGTCCGACGCGTACGTCAAGGACCTCATGGGGACCGCACGTCGCAACGCCGACCGCATCGTCGCCGAGGCGCGCGAGTTCGCGGAGCAGACGGTCGGGGACGCGAAGGCGGAGGCCGAGCAGCAGCGCGCCGTCGCGCAGCGCCAGCTCGAGGACCTCACGCGCCAGCACGACTCGATCAACACCTACCTCGACGAGCTGCGCGGGCTCCTCGGCGACCAGGAGGCGCCGAAGGCGTCGGCGGCCCGGCCCGCGCCGGTCCCGTCGGCCACGCCCGCGCAGCAGGCTCGCGCGGCCCAGCTCCTCACGGCCGAGTTCCCCGTGGTGCCCGAGGAGTCGGTGACGAAGGTCGGGACCGTCGAGGCGCCGCAGGAGGACGCCTCCGACGCCGGCTCCGACGAGACCGCGGACCCGGGCTCCGGCTCGACGTCCGCGCGTCCCGCCAGCGGCTCGCAGGCCTCGGCCTGACGCCTCCGTGACACGACCGGGCGACCTGCGGACGGCCGGCCGATGAGCGGCGCGGACCCTCGTCCTGCTGCCGACGCCGACGCGTGGCGTCGGCAGCGGACCGAGGCGGCCGAGCACCAGCAGCGCGAGCTCGACCGGCGCCGCGCGGCCGAGAGCGCGACGGCGCGCGACCTGCTCGCCGACTTCGTGGCGACGGCGCGCGCCCGGGGGATCGCCCCCGAGCCGCTGCGCGCGCGGGCCTTCACGGGTGGCGCGACGTACCGCACCTCGGTCGAGGGCTGGTACCTGCGCCGCAACCGTAGCGTCGCCGTCGGGACGGACGGCGAGTTCTACGTGCTCGGCGTGCCGGCGAGCATCTCGGCTCGGCTGCGGGGCGCGCGGCTCGTCCCCTCCGACCCGCCGCTCGTGCTCGGCAAGGGCGGGCGCGACGGCGAGTCGGTCGACCTCGCGGAGGCGCTGGCGCGCGTCCTCGACCGGTCCTGACGGTCAGCGCGCGCGGGCCACGAGGTCGGCCAGCGCGTCCGCGACGGCGGCGGGCTCCTCCACCGCGCTCAGGTGGCCGGCGGCCTGGGCGCGCACGAGCCGCGACTGCGCGGCGGCGCTCGCCATCCGCTCGGCCTCGGCGGCGGGCGTCACGGCATCCTCCTCGCCGACGACGACGGTCACCGGCCCGGCGAACGCCTCCAGCACGTGGGTGCGGTCCGGGCGCGCCGCCATCGCGCGCTGCGACCAGGCGATCCCTGCGGGCCTCTGGTCGCGGATCCACGTCTCGAGGCGCGCGGTGAGCTCGGGCCGCACCGCACGGCTGGTCTCGCCCAGGAGCACGGCGGGCATCCCGAGGACGGCGTCGACGGTCTGCGAGGACTCCGCGGCGTCGGCGACGCGGAGCCGGTTCGCGCGCGCGTCGTCGGTGTCCGCGGTCGACTTCGTGTCGACCAGCGCCAGGGCTGCGACGAGGTCGGGCTCCCGCTCGGCGAGCGCGAGCGCGACGTAGCCGCCCATCGACAGCCCGGCGACGACGGCACGGGTGATCCCGGCCCGCGCGAGCGCGGCGGCGGTCGCGTCGGCGGCGGCCTCGATCGTCGGCGGCTGCGGGCCCTCGGGGCTCTGCCCCATCCCGGGCAGGTCGAGCGCCACGACGCCCTGCTCCTCGGGCAGCGCCGCCACGACGTCGGTCCACATCCGGTGGTCGACCGGGAAGGCGTGCAGCAGGACGAGCGGGGTACCGGGCCCCTCCCGCAGCGTGTAGGTCTCGAGCTCAGGCGTCGTCACGTCGTCTCCTCGCGTGGTCTGCTCGGCGTCGGTACGTTCCTGCCTCCCACGCTGTCATGCGCGGGCGCGTCGCGCGACGTCGCGGGCGGGCGTCGCGCCGCGCGTCAGTCGGCGACGCCGTCGGCGCGGCTCGCGTCGTAGCTCGCCTGGTCACTGTCCTCGGTGTCCTGGTCGGCGTCGCGCGCGGACTCCTCGCCGCTGCCCTCCCAGGTCGTGGGCAGCGGCAGCGGCAGGTCGGGCCGCACGTGGCGCACGATCTCGTCGAGCACGCGGCGCACCGACGACTCCCCCACCCACAGGTGCTTCGCGCCCTCGACGCCGATCACCTCGGCCTGGCGCACGCGCGCGAACCGGCGGCGTGCCTCGTCCGGGCGCAGGTAGTCGTCGAGCTCGGGGACGAGCGCGACGAGCGGCTTGCCGAACGCGTCCCAGCGGTCGAGGTCGGCGTCGGTGGCCCGGTGGAGCGGCGGCGAGAGCAGGATCGCCCCCTCGACGGAGGGGTCCGTGCCGTGCTTGAGCGCCAGCTCGGTGCCGAAGGACCAGCCGACGAGCCACCGCCGCGGCAGGTCGTGGAACTCCGCGAACTCGATGGCGGCCGCGACGTCGAAGCGCTCGGCCTCGCCGCCGTCGAACGTGCCCTCGCTCGTGCCGCGCGGCGACGTCGTGCCGCGCGTGTTGAACCGCAGCACCGCGATGTCCGCGAGCGCCGGCAGGCGCCAGGCCGCCTTGCGGTACACGTGCGAGTCCATGTAGCCGCCGTGGGTCGGCAGCGGGTGGAACGTCACGAGCGTCGCGACGGGGTCGCGGTGCTCGGGGAGCGCGAGCTCGCCGACGAGCGTCAGCCCGTCGGCGGTGTGCAGCTCGACGTCCTGGCGGCGCGCGGGCAGGACCGTGAGGGACCGGATCGGGGTGCTGCCCTCGGCAGGGGCGGGCACGGGCTCGGTCGAAGCGGTGTCGGACGACGCGGCGTCGGGTGCGGTGCTCATCGTCGTCGAGCCTAGTTCCTCGGCCGTCGCCGGTCAGCGGGGACGACGGCGCTCGCGCGCCTGCCAGCAGGACGTGTGCCAGTGCCGGCGGTGCTCGAGCGCCGTCTCCGCACCGAAGAAGGAGTCCTCCTGCCACGCGACGACGTGCCCGGTCCCCGGCGGGATCTCCTGGCGGCAGCCCGGGCACTGGTACGCCTTGGACCCGCCGCGCACCGTGCGGACCGTCCACTCGCCGTCGGACCCGGACTCACGTCGCGCGCCGCCGAGGGCGCGGTCGAGGTCGAGCGGAGGGGGCTCGGCGCCCCAGGGGCGCTTGCGGGAGGGTCGGCGGGACGGCACCGGTCCATCATGACAAGCCGGGCCCGGAGTGCCGAACCTGACCGCTCCCAGCCGACGTCCAGACCGGGCGGCTAGAGTGGCCGGGCTGGTGCCGCACCGTGGCGGGACCGTCGTCCGCGACGGCCCGGCCGGCGGCACAGACCTCGACGGCGCGCGCGTCGTCCCCCCGACCGAAGGACCCTCCTCGTGAAGCACCGCACCCTGCGCGGCGTCGCCGCGCTCACCCTCGGCGCCTCCCTCCTGCTCGCCGGCTGCGCCTCGGGCGACGGCGGGTCGGAGGACGAGACGTCGTCGCCCAGCCCGTCCGCGAGCGACGCCGCGACGCCCTCCCCCGAGGACGTCGCCGCCCTCGAGGCCGTCACGGTCACGGGCGACCCGGGCGCCGAGCCGACGCTCGAGTTCGAGACACCGTTCGAGGTGTCCGCGGTCACCGCGCTCTCCCTGGCGGACGGGGACGGCGCCCCGCTCGAGGACGGCCAGCAGCTCACGATGCAGTCGGCCACCTACTCCGGTGCTGACGGCACGAAGGGGTTCTCGAGCTGGGAGGAGGGAACTCCCGACACCATCACGATGGGTGACGAGAGCCTGCCCGCGCAGCTCACCGAGGCGCTCGAGGGCAAGAACGTCGGCACGCGCTTCCTGTTCGCCAACCCGGCCACCGACCAGGCGACGGGCGAGCCCGTCACCTACCTGACGGTCGCGGAGATCACCGACGCGAAGACCCTCCCGTCGCGCGCCGAGGGCGAGCCCGTCACGCCGGCCGAGGGCCTCCCGACGGTCACCCTCGACGACTCCGGCAAGCCCACGATCGAGATCCCCGAGGGCTACGAGGCGCCGACCGAGCTCGTCACCCAGACGCTCATCAAGGGCGACGGCCCGGTCGTGACCGAGGACCAGACCGTCACCGCGCACTACACGGGCATGCTGCTCGACGGCACGGTCTTCGACTCCTCCTGGGAGCGGGGTGCGCCCACCAGCTTCTCGCTGCAGCAGGTCATCCCGGGCTGGACCCAGGGTCTCGCCGGGCAGACGGTGGGCAGCCAGGTGCTCCTCGTCATCCCGTCCGAGCTGGGCTACGGCGCGCAGGGCACGCCCGACGGCTCGATCCCGCCGGACTCGCCGCTCGTCTTCGTCGTGGACATCCTCGACGCCCAGTGACGAACCGCTGACGACGGGCGCGCACCGCGCGCCTCGAGTGCACGAGGGCCGCTCCCCCACCGGGGGGCGGCCCTCGCTCGTTCACCGGGGGCGCCGGATGCGGTAGCGCGCGACGGCCGTCGCACGGGCCGCGACGTAGTCTCGTCGCATGACCGAGCCGCCGACGCACACCGCGAGCACGTCCACCGCGCCCGACGACTCGTCCCCGGCGGCGACGCCGCCCGAGCGCGAGGTGCTCACGTGGGAGGCGTTCGGGGTGGCGGCCCGTGCTCTCGCCGAGCAGGTCGTGGAGAGCGGGTTCCGGCCGGACGTCGTCGTCGCGGTCGCGCGCGGCGGCCTGCTACCCGGTGGCGCCGTCGCGTACGCGCTCGGCACGAAGGGCGTGGGCACGCTCAACGTCGAGTTCTACACCGACATCGGCCAGACGTTGGCCGACCCGAAGGTGCTGCCGCCGCTCATGGACACGTCCGACCTGCCGGGTGCGCACGTCCTCGTGGTGGACGACGTCGCCGACTCGGGCCGCACGCTCGCCCTGGTGATGGAGATGCTGGGCGAGCACGGCGCGGAGGCCCGCTCGGCCGTGCTGTACACGAAGCCGCGCACGATCATCCAGCCCGACTACTCGTGGCGCGACACCGACCTGTGGATCACGTTCCCGTGGTCGGCGGACCCTCCGGTCCCCGGTGCGCGGTCCGGCGCCTCTGACGCCTCCGACTGACGCAGGGCCTCGCGCACGCGACGACGGCCGCCGTCCCTCGCGGGGCGGCGGCCGTCGTCGTGCAGTGCGTGCAGGACGTCAGAAGTCCCAGTCCTCGTCCTCGGTGTTCACGGCCTTGCCGATGACGTAGGAGGAGCCGGAGCCGGAGAAGAAGTCGTGGTTCTCGTCGGCGTTCGGGGACAGCGCGGACAGGATCGCCGGGTTGACGTCGGTCTCGTCCTTGGGGAACAGCGCCTCGTAGCCGAGGTTCATGAGCGCCTTGTTGGCGTTGTACCGCAGGAACTTCTTGACGTCCTCGGTGAGGCCGACGCCGTCGTAGAGGTCCTCGGTGTACTGCACCTCGTTCTCGTACAGCTCGAAGAGCAGCTCGAACGTGTAGCCCTTGAGCTCGTCGCGCTGCGCGGGCGCGAGCTTCTCGAGGCCCTTCTGGAACTTGTAGCCGATGTAGTACCCGTGCACGGCCTCGTCGCGGATGATGAGGCGGATGAGGTCGGCCGTGTTCGTGAGCTTGGCGCGGCTCGACCAGTACATCGGCAGGTAGAAGCCGGAGTAGAACAGGAACGACTCGAGCAGCGTGCTCGCGACCTTGCGCTTGAGCGGCTCGTCGCCCTTGTAGTAGTCCATGACGATCTCGGCCTTGCGCTGGAGGTTCGGGTTCTCCTCCGACCAGCGGAACGCGTCGTCGATCTCACGCGTGGAGCACAGCGTCGAGAAGATCGACGAGTAGCTCTTGGCGTGCACCGACTCCATGAACGCGATGTTGGTGTACACCGCCTCCTCGTGCGGCGTCAGCGCGTCCGGGATGAGCGAGACGGCGCCCACGGTGCCCTGGATCGTGTCGAGCAGCGTGAGGCCGGTGAACACGCGCATCGTGAGCTGCTGCTCGGACTCGGTGAGCGTGTGCCACGACTGGATGTCGTTCGACACCGGCACCTTCTCGGGCAGCCAGAAGTTGCCGACGAGCCGGTCCCAGACCTCGAGGTCCTTGTCGTCCTCGAGACGGTTCCAGTTGATCGCGCTCACGCGATCGATGAGCTTGAGCTTCCCGGTGGGCGACATCTGCCTTCTTCTCTCCTGCTGACCCCGGACCGACCGGGACGATGACATGGGTGGCACCCTACGCCGTCGGGCACTGCTGCACGACGGCCGGGGCGAGCCGACGACGAGCGACCGGCGGGGAGGCGCGCGCGGGTCGTGGCGGGCCTGGCGGGAGCACCGCGAGGAACGAGCGGTGCGGGTGGTAGACCCGCGCGCGCCTCCCCAGAGGTCGCGACGGCAACCAGAATGGTTGCCTCAGGCGACTACAGCATGCAGCTGACGCAGCCCTCCACCTCGGTCCCCTCGAGCGCGAGCTGGCGGAGGCGGATGTAGTACAGCGTCTTGATGCCCTTGCGCCACGCGTAGATCTGCGCGCGGTTGACGTCGCGCGTCGTGACCGTGTCCTTGAAGAACAGCGTGAGGCTCAGGCCCTGGTCGACGTGCTGCGTCGCGGCGGCGTAGGTGTCGATGATCTTCTCGTACCCGATCTCGTACGCGTCCTCGTAGTACTCGAGGTTGTCGTTCGTCAGGTACGGCGCCGGGTAGTAGACGCGGCCGATCTTGCCTTCCTTGCGGATCTCGATCTTCGACGGCACCGGGTGGATGGACGACGTCGAGTTGTTGATGTACGAGATCGAGCCGGTCGGCGGGACGGCCTGGAGGTTCTGGTTGTAGATCCCGTGCTCCATGACGGAGGCCTTGAGCGCCTTCCAGTCGTCCTGCGTCGGGATGTGCACGCCGGCGTCGGCGAAGAGCTGGCGCACGCGCTCGGTCTCGGGCTCCCACACCTGGTCGGTGTACTTGTCGAAGTACTCGCCGCTCGCGTACTTCGAGTCCTCGAAGCCGCCGAAGGCACGACCGCGCTCGATCGCGAGGCGGTTGGACGCCGCGATCGCGTGGTAGGCGACGGTGTAGAAGTAGATGTTCGTGAAGTCCACGCCCTCGGTGGACCCGTAGTGGATCCGCTCGCGCGCGAGGTAGCCGTGGAGGTTCATCTGGCCGAGGCCGATGGCGTGACCCATGTCGTTGGCGCGGCGGATGGACGGCACGGACTCGATGCTCGTCTGGTCGGAGACGGCGGTGAGCGCGCGGATCGCGGTGTCGATCGACTTGGCGAAGTCGGGCGAGTCCATCGTCTTGGCGATGTTCAGGGAGCCGAGGTTGCAGGAGATGTCGCGCCCGACGTGCTCGTACGAGAGGTCCTCGTTGAACGTCGACGGCGTCGAGACCTGGAGGATCTCCGAGCACAGGTTCGAGTGGGTGATGCGCCCCTTGACCGGGTTCGCGCGGTTCACCGTGTCCTCGAACATGATGTACGGGTAGCCGGACTCGAACTGCAGCTCGGCGATCGTCTGGAAGAAGTCGCGCGCCTTGATCTTGGTCTTGCGGATGCGCGAGTCGTCGACCATCTCGGCGTACTTCTCGCTGATCGAGATGTCCGCGAACGGCTGGCCGTAGACGCGCTCGACGTCGTACGGCGAGAAGAGGTACATGTCCTCGTTCTTCTTCGCGAGCTCGAACGTGATGTCCGGGATCACGACGCCGAGCGACAGGGTCTTGATGCGGATCTTCTCGTCGGCGTTCTCGCGCTTGGTGTCGAGGAACCGCAGGATGTCCGGGTGGTGCGCGTGCAGGTAGACGGCGCCCGCGCCCTGGCGCGCGCCGAGCTGGTTCGCGTACGAGAAGGAGTCCTCGAGGAGCTTCATCACGGGGATGACGCCCGACGACTGGTTCTCGATGTGCTTGATCGGGGCGCCGTGCTCGCGGATGTTGCTCAGGAGCAGGGCGACGCCGCCGCCGCGCTTGGACAGCTGCAGGGCGGAGTTGATGCCGCGCGCGATGGACTCCATGTTGTCCTCGATGCGCAGCAGGAAGCAGGACACGGGCTCGCCGCGCTGCGCCTTGCCGACGTTGAGGAACGTGGGGGTCGCAGGCTGGAAGCGGCCGCTGATGACCTCTTCGACGATGTCGAGGGCCTGCTGCTCGTTCCCGTCCGCGAGGCCGAGCGCGACCATGCACACGCGGTCCTCGAAGCGCTCGAGGTACCGCTTCCCGTCGAACGTCTTGAGTGTGTACGAGGTGTAGTACTTGAACGCGCCGAGGAACGTCTCGAAGCGGAACTTCTTCGAGTACGCGAACTCGAAGAGCGACTTCACGAACTCGCGGTCGTACTTCCCGAGCACGGCCGGGTCGTAGTACTTGTTCTCGACGAGGTAGTCGAGCTTCTCCGCGAGGTCGTGGAAGAAGACCGTGTTCTGGTTGACGTGCTGCAGGAAGTACTGCCGCGCGGCCTCGCGGTCCTTGTCGAACTGGATCTCGCCGTTCGGGCCGTAGAGGTTGAGCATCGCGTTGAGCGCGTGGAAGTCGAGCTGCGAGCTCGACAGCGCCACCTGCTGCACCGAGGGGTCGGAGCCGGCAGCGGCCGCGCCGTCCGCGATCACGCCGGAATCTGTGACTGTCGTTGCCAAAATCGTCCCAATCCGTCGCGGACGCGCGCGGCGTCCTCGGCTGTTCCCAGGAGTTCGAAGGCGTACAGGTAGGGCACCTGGCACTTCGCGGAGATGATGTCGCCGGCGATGCAGTAGGCCGCGCCGAAGTTGGTGTTGCCCGCGGCGATGACGCCGCGGATCAACGACCGGTTGTGCACGTCGTTGAGGAACTTCACGACCTGGCGCGGGACCGCGCCGCCCTCGTTGCCGCCCCCGTAGGTCGGCACCATGAGCACGTACGGCTCGTCCACCCGCAAGAACCCGTCGGTGGGTCGCAGCGGGATGCGCTGCACATCGATGCCCAGGGCCGGCAGCCCGAGCCGCTCGACGAAGCGGTGCGTGTTCTCGCTGACGCTGGAGAAGTAGACGAGCGACCCCACCGGGGCGCACCTCCGTCCTGCTCTGCGTACCGCCTGCTGCGCGCTGCTGCCGGGACGGTTCCCCGTCCCGGTGTCGGGCCGGCCGTCGCCAGCCGGCCCGGGTCCGGTCGCGTCAGGCGACGACCGGGGAGACCTTCTGCGCGAGGGCGCTGATCTGGTCGGGGCGGAAGCCCGACCAGTGGTCCTCGCCAGCCACCACGACGGGGGCCTGCAGGTAGCCGAGACCGCGCACCAGCTCGAGCGCCTCGGCGTCCTGGGTGATGTCCACCACCGTGTACTCGACGCCCTTCTTGTCGAGAGCGCGGTACGTCGCGTCGCACTGAACGCAAGCAGGCTTGCTGTAGACCGTGACGCTCATGGTGGGGACTCCTCGTCTCTCGCGGTGGGCCTGGTCCTCACGGAGCGAGAACGCTCTCTGACCTCGAAGGACACCGGCGGAACTACGTATGTGTAAGCCTCTGGAGGCTCTTCGTCCCCCAGGTGTGCAACCACTATACCTAGGGGTCGGACTCCTGCGAGCCCACTAGATGTCGTGTCGCGCCCCGCCGGCAACTTCACCCGTCGAGCTGTGGTAGCCGGTGGTCCCTATGCTCCCAGGCACCTCTGACAGCCTGCTTCGCACCCCCTCGTCCACCGGTCCTCCGACCTCGTTTCGGCACGGTGGCGCGCCCCGCGAGCGCCGGTCCACAGCCTGGGGAAGGCGTCGGTCCACACCCTGTGCAGGGCGCCGCAGGTGCCCGCGCGCCGCCGGGCGAGCGGCGAGATCACCGGGCAAAACGGACGAAGCGCGGGCCGAAACTCGCGAACTCGTCCCGACGTCTCGGCGTGTCGCGCTCTTGCGAGAAACGTCACGGCCACGACGGCTTCCCGACGGCCGACAGTGCACCCTCGGCGCGCGTCGACCCCACGAGCGGACCGGAGCGGGCGGACCGGAGTGGGCGGACCGGAGCGGGCGGACCGGAGTGGGCGGACCGGAGCGGGCGGACCGGAGCGGGCGGACCGGAGCGGGCGGACCGGAGCGGGCGGACCGGAGCGGGCGGACCGGAGCGGGCGGGGTCGCGGGTCGTGGCAGGTCTGGCGGGAGCCGCGAGGCACGAGCGGCGGATGGTAGACCCGCGACCCCGCCCGCGGAGGGCCGACCACGGAGGGCCGACCGCGGACGCACGCCCAGGACGCACAAGAGGCCCGCCCGCGGGGACTCTCCCACGGACGGGCCTCGGTCGAGAGCACTCAGCGCGTCTCGTCGACCCCCGGGAGCACGCCCGACGTCGCGAGCCGGCGGTACCAGTGCGCGGAGTCCTTCCACGTGCGCTCGAGCGTGTCGTAGTCGACGCGGATGATGCCGAACCGGCGGTCGTAGCCGTACCCCCACTCGAAGTTGTCGAGGAGCGACCACGCGAAGTACCCGCGCACGTCCGCACCGGCGTCGATCGCGGCGCCGACGGCGTCGACGTGGTCGTGGAGGTAGGCGACGCGCCGGTCGTCGTGGACGCGGCGGGTGCCGTCGGCGTCGACGGTGACCTCGTCGTGGAACGCGGCGCCGTTCTCGGTGACCATCATGGGCTGGTCGGGGTAGGTCCGGGCGACGGACACGAGGAGCTCGGTCATGCCGGCGGGCTCGATGTTCCAGCCCATGGCGGTGTACGGGCCGGGCTGCTGGACGAACTCGACGTCGGTGACGCCGATCCACGGGCTGTGGCTGGAGGCGCCGTGGCCGTCGTTCTCGGCGCGCTCCCCCGTGCCGTCGTGGTGCCGTACGCGCACGGTCGAGTAGTAGTTGACGCCGAGGACCGACAGCGGCTGGCGGACGAGCTCGAGGTCGCCGTCGTGCACGAACGACCAGTCGCTGACGTGCGCGGTGTCGTCGAGGAGGTCCTGCGGGTACGCGCCGTCGAGGACGGGGGCGAGGAACGCGCGGTTGGCGAGGGCGTCGATCTTCCGCACGGCGTCGCGGTCGGCGTCCGACGACGGGTCGTCGGGGCGGATGACGTGCAGGTTGAGCGTGATGGACGTCCGCACGTCCTCCCCGAGCTCGTCGCGGATCGCGGCGACGGCGAGCCCGTGGGCGAGGTTGAGGTGGTGGACGGCGGCGAGCGCCGCGGCGGGCTCGGTGCGGCCGGGGGCGTGCACGCCGGAGCCGTAGCCGAGGTAGGCGGAGCACCAGGGCTCGTTGAGGGTGGTCCACGTGTCGACGCGGTCCCCGAGCTCGCGCGCCATGTGGCGGGCGTACTCGGCGAACGCGTACGCGGTGTCGCGGTTGGCCCAGCCGCCGGCGTCCTCGAGCTCCTGGGGCAGGTCCCAGTGGTAGAGCGTGACGACCGGCTTGACGCCCTTCTCGAGGAGCGCGTCGAGGAGCCGCGAGTAGAACGCGACGCCCTCAGGGTTGAGGGGCCCGGTGCCGCCGGGCTGCACGCGCGACCAGGAGATGGAGAAGCGGTAGGCGCCGAGCCCGAGGTCGGCGATGTGCTGCACGTCCTCGGCCCACCGGTGGTAGTGGTCGTCGGCGACGTCGCCGGTGTCGCCGTTGAGGGTGCGGCCGGGGGTGTGGGAGTAGGTGTCCCAGATGGACGGGGTGCGGCCGCCCTCGGCTGCGCCTCCCTCGATCTGGTAGGAGGCCGTGGCGGAGCCCCAGACGAAGTCGGCGGGGAAGGTGCGGGCGCCCGACGTCGCAGGGGCGGCGTCGGTGCCGGGCGCGGACGGGGCGGTGGTGTGGGTGGTCACGAGGTCCTCGCTGATCGGTCGTGGTGCGGCGATGGTCGGTTCGTCAGGTGGACGACGACGTGGGAGCGCTTCCACGTCGTCGTCCCCCAGGATACGGGTCGGCCCGGGCGGATCGGGACCCCGCCCGCCCGGGCGACCGAGGGCGCGCCTCAGGCGTCGGTCGGGACGTCGACCGAGACGGTCGCGGCACCGCTCGCCTCGGCGGACGCCGTGCCGTGGCGCAGCGTCCAAGCACCCGGTGCGTCGTCGGACGTCGCGGTCACCACCGCGCCGTCGCGCACGACGCGGAACGTGGCGCCCGGTCCGCCGTCGGGACCGGGCACCTGGACCGTCCCGTCGTAGCCGTCGGGGAGCTCGTACGCGTGGAGCGTCACGCCGTCCGCCCACGCGTAGTCGGGCCGGTCGGCGCGCGCCCCGACGGGCAGCACCGTGCCGGGCCGGACGAGCACGGGCAGGGAGTCGAACCCGTGGGTCTCGGTGACCCAGCACGGACCGGTCACCGTGCGGGGCAGGCCGGCGGCCGGGCCGTCGGCCGCGCCGTCGACGAGGCGGGTCCACGTGCCCTCGGGCACGTAGTACTCGACGCGGCCGTCGGCGCGGAACACCGGCGCGACGAGGAGCGCGTCGCCGAGCAGGTACTGCGTGTCCGCGGTGTGCGCGCTGCGGTCCTGCGGGAACTCGAGCACCATCGGCCGCATCATGGGGTGGCCCAGCGCGTGGGCCTCCTCCGCGACGCGCCCGAGGTACGGCATGAGCGAGAGCTTGAGGTGCGTGAAGCGGCGCGTGACGTCGACCGCCTCCTCGTCGAACGCCCACGGGACGCGGTACGACCCCGAGCCGTGCAGGCGC
Source organism: Cellulosimicrobium sp. NPDC057127 (assembly GCF_042670945.1). Classification (NCBI taxonomy): domain Bacteria; kingdom Bacillati; phylum Actinomycetota; class Actinomycetes; order Micrococcales; family Promicromonosporaceae; genus Cellulosimicrobium; species Cellulosimicrobium sp. NPDC057127. Next base: position 181,858 of record NZ_JBHUUP010000007.1, on the reverse strand, counting down.
GAGTGGGACGACAGCAGGCCGAACGCGAGCCAGCGCTTGAACACGCCCGGGTCCGGCGTGCCCTCGAACCCGCCGATGTCGTGGCTCCAGTAGCCGAAGCCCGACATCGCGAGCGAGAGGCCACCACGCAGCGACTCGGCCATCGACGCGTACGTCGAGTCGCAGTCCCCGCCCCAGTGCACGGGCAGCTGCTGGCCGCCGGCGGTGGCGGAGCGGGCGAAGAGCACCGCGTCGCCCTCGCCGCGCCGGCGCTCGAGCAGGCGGAAGACGGCCTCGTTGTACAGCTGCGCGTAGTAGTTGTGCATGCGCTGCGGGTCCGACCCGTCGTGCCAGACGACGTCGTCGACCGGGATGCGCTCGCCGAAGTCGGTCTTGAAGCAGTCCACGCCCTGGTCGAGCAGCGCCTCGAGCTTGCCGACGTACCACGCGGTCGCGTCCGGGTTGGTGAAGTCGACGAGGCCCATGCCTGCCTGCCACATGTCCCACTGCCACACGCTGCCGTCCGTGCGGCGCAGGAGGAACCCGCGCTCGGCGGCCTCCGCGAAGAGCGGCGAGCGTTGCGCCACGTACGGGTTGATCCAGACGCACACCTTGAGCCCGCGGTCGTGCAGCCGGCGCAGCATGCCCTCGGGGTCGGGGAACGTGCGCGGGTCCCACTCGAAGTCGACCCACTGGTACTCGCGCATCCAGAAGCAGTCGAAGTGGAACACCGACAGCGGCAGGTCGCGCTCGGCCATGCCCTCGATGAAGCCGGTGACGGTCTCCTCGTCGTAGCTCGTCGTGAACGACGTCGACAGCCACAGACCGAAGGACCACGCCGGCACGCGGGCGGGCCGGCCGGTGAGCGCGGTGTACCGGGTCAGCACGTCCTTCGGCGTCGGGCCCTGGATGACGAGGTACTCGAGCGACTGGCCCTCGACCGAGAACTGGACGCGCGTGTTCATCTCCGAGCCCACCTCGAACGACACGCGCTCCGGGTGGTCGACGAAGACGCCGTACCCCTTGGTGGTCACGTAGAGCGGCACGTTCTTGTACGCCTGCTCGCTCGACGTGCCGCCGTCCTCGTTCCAGATGTCGACCGTCTGGCCGTTCTTCGCGAGCGGGCCGAAGCGCTCCCCCAGGCCGTACACGAGCTCGCCCGGGTCCAGGCTCAGCTGCTCGTGGACCCACGCGCCGCCGTCGTCCGACGTCACCGCCGCCACCGACTTGGGCAGCGACGACGTGAGCACCTCGCCGCCGGACTCGAAGTCCACGCGCCACCGTCCGCCGCGGTGCACGCGCACGGCGAGGTCCTTCGAGCGCAGCACCGCGACGTCGTCGTCCACCTGGAGCTCCGGGCGGAACCCGTCCTCGGCCGCCACGGCGAACGACGGCTCGCGGCGCACCGCGCCCGCGTGGTGCTCGACGCGCACCCGGATCACGCCCGGGGCGGGCGAGGAGTACGTCGTCGTGAGCATCGGACGGTTGAGCGTGTCGCCCCGCCCGCGGATGCGCGCCGTCGGCGCGTAGACGGTGAGCGTGCCGGCCGCCTCGTCGGCGCGGACGTCGTCGACCTCGGCCGCGTAGAGCGGGTGGATGCCGGGCCGGACCTGCCAGTACCCGTCGGTGAACTTCATGGGTGGTGCTTCCTTCGTTCGGTGCCGGTCAGGGGTGCGCCGCGTGCGGGGCCGCGCGCGGGCGGGTCGGGCGGGCGGTCACTTGACCGCACCGGCCGTCACGCCGCGCGTGAGCGTGCGCTGGAAGATGAGGAAGAAGATCACCGCCGGGATCAGTGAGACGAGGGCGCCCGCGTTCGTCGTCGGGGCGTCCATCATCCGGTCGCCCTGGAGCGACGCGAGCGCGATGGGGATCGTCTGGGTGTCGTTGGTCGTCAGCATGACCAGCGGGATGAAGAACTCGTTCCACGTCCAGATGAAGAAGAAGATCATCAGGACGCCCAGGGTGGGCTTGACGATCGGGTAGACGACCTGCCACAGGATGCGCCAGCGGCTCGCGCCGTCGAGCGCCGCCGCCTCGAGCAGCGCGGGCGGGAACGTCCCGAGCACGGACGCCAGGAGGTACGTGCCGAACGCCGACTGGATGACGGTGAAGATGATGATCACGGACCACTGCGAGTTGGACAGGCCCACCTGCTGCGCCATGTCGAACAGCGGGTAGATCAGCGCCTCCTGCGGCAGCATGTTCGCCACGAGGAACAGCGTGACGATCCACATCCGGCCCCTGATGCGCCCGACGCCGATCGCGTACGCGTTGAGGAGCGACAGCAGCGTGCCGCCGACGGCGACGATCGCCGAGATGAACACCGAGTTCCACAGCTTCTGCGGGAAGTTGGTGCGGGTCCAGAAGTTCTGCACGCCCTCGAGGTACAGCTCGGTCGGGATGCTCAGCGGCCCGTCCTGCGAGTACTGCGCCGGCGACTTGAACGCGTTGAGCACCATGATGACGAATGGGGCGAGCATGGCCAGCGCCACCACGACGGCGAGCGCGAGCACGAGCCAGCGCCCGACGCCTCGCTTGTGGCGGGCGTCCTGCTTGCGCGGGCGGGTCGGCGGGGCCTGCGCCGGGGCGGTCCGGGCGGGTACGGCGGTGGCGGTCATCAGCGACCCTCCTGCTCTCGGCGCTCGGCCCGGTTCTGCAGAGCCAGGATCACGACCGCGACGACGATGATGACGACGGTGAGGACGGTCGCGACGGCGGCGCCGTAGCCGACCTTCGACTTGTCGAAGAAGTTGAGGTACGAGTAGTAGCTCGGCACGAGGGTCGAGCTCTCCGGCCCGCCGCGCGTGAGCACGTAGATCGGGCCGAACACCTTGAGCGCCGCGACCGTGCACGTCAGCGTGACGACGAACGTCTCCGGCCGGATCTGCGGGATGGTGATAGCCCGGAACCGGCGCCACCAGCCCGCGCCGTCGAGCTCGGCCGCCTCGTACAGCTCGGGGTCCACGCGCTGGAGCGCGGACATGAAGATGACGACCGGGTAGCCCATCTGCACCCAGATGAGCACGAGCATGACGCTCGGCAGGGCGGTGGTCGTGTCGCCCAGCCAGTTCGGCGGGTCCTCGATCCCGATGCCCCGCAGGACGACGTTGAGCGCGCCCGTCTGGGAGTTCAGGATCCAGTTCCACAGCACGCCGGCCACGGCGACCGGGAGGATCTGCGGCAGGTAGTACGTCGCGCGCAGGAACGCCGCGACGCGCGGGCCGAAGCGCCGGCCGAGGTAGTCGAACAGGACCGCAGCGAGGATCAGGCCGACGAGGGTCGGCACGACCACCATGGCGACGATCATCGCGATCGAGTTCTGGAACGACGTCCAGAAGGCCGCGTCGCCCATGAGGTCGGCGTAGTTGCCGAGCCCGTTCCAGCGCAGCGGCGCCATGCCGCCGCGCCACTTGAACAGGCTGTAGTACACGTTCATCGCGAACGGGTAGCCGATCACGACGACGAAGGCGACCGCGCCGGGGATCAGGTAGGGCAGGTACGGCACCCAGGCGGGTCGGCGCCGACGGCGCGGGCTCGCCGTCGCGCGGCCGGTCGAGCCGGGGGCCGCGTCGGTTCGGGTGGGCATGACGGTCTCCTTCGCCGAGGGCGTCAGTGGTGGCGGGAGCGGTGCGGTGCGCCGGGCCGGCGCGGGACGTGCACGGGTGCGGGACGCGCCCCGCGCGTCGGGGCCGGCCGCCGGGCGGCGACCGGCCCCGCGGCGGTCAGCTGTCGAGCAGGTCCGCCTTGCCCTCCTCGTAGGGCGTCTGCAGGCCGTCGAGGACCTCGTCCGGCGTCTTCGACTGGTTGATGAGCGACTGGAGCTGGCTCACCACGACGTCGTAGTAGCCGGGGACCGGCCAGTCGGGGTAGAACGCGAGGCCGTCCTCGTCGAGGATGGCCTGGAAGTTCTCGGTGAGCTCCTTGGTGCGCTCGTCGCTGATGACGGACGCGTCGCCGGCGACGGGCAGGCCGCCCTTCTCCGCGAGCACGTCCTGCACCTCCGGGCGCAGCGTGATGTCGATGAACTCCTCGGCGAGGTCCGGCGAGTCCGCGTTGGCGGGCACGACCCACAGGTTGCCGGACGAGCCGACCTGCAGCGTGTTCCCCGGGAAGTTGAACTGACCCCAGTCGGCGTCCATCTCCTCGACGACGCGGCCGAACCACCACGAGCCGGAGACCATCATCGGGTAGGTGCCGTTGATGAAGGAGACGCCCATGTCCTCGGCGGTCAGCGCGGCGGAGTCGTCGGCGACGTAGCTGGCCTTGATCCACTCGTCGAGCGTCTCCGTCGCGGCCGTCATCTCGGGTCCGTGGAAGTCGACCTCGCCGTCGAACAGCTGGTACCGGTCGACGAACTCACGGTCCGCGTTCGCGAGGACGAGCTCGTACCAGAGCTGGCCCATCGGGTACTCCGCGCCGGCCTCCGCGAGCGGGGTGATGCCCGCGTCCACGAACGTCTGCATGACGGTCTCGAACTCCTCGAGCGTCGTCGGCACCTCGAGCCCGTGCTCGGCGAACATCTCCTTGTTGTAGTAGACGCCGACGAACTCGCCGTAGTTCGGCACGCCGTACCACTCGCCCGACCCCATGAGGCCCTGCTCGTCGTACGTCGCGGTCGTCTGGAGCGACCCGCTGAGCTTGTCCGTCCAGCCGCGCTCCTCGGCGGCGTCCGTGAGCGGGGTGAGCAGGCCCTGCGCCGCGAGCTGCCCGGCGGTGGCGTTGCCCTTGTTGTACTCCATGACGTCGGGCACGTCGTCGCCGGTGAGGACGATCTTGGCGTTCTTCTGGATCTGCTCGAAGGTCTGCTTCTCGACGACGACCTCGACGTCGGGGTTCTCCTCCTCGAAGATCTCGATCGCCCGCGCCCAGGCCTGGCCCATCGCGGAGTCGTCGTTCTCGTAGTGCCAGATGGTCAGGGTCTGGTCGTCGGACCCCCCGCTGCCGCCGTTGCCGCACGCCGCGAGGGCGAGCGGGAGCGCGACTGTCGCAGCAGCGACGAACGGGATCTTCCGGGATCGCAGCATGTGCGTGTCCTCCTCATCGAGTCTCCGGCGCACGCGGCCGGACGAGCGACCGGGTCTCGGCCCGGTCCGTTGTGGGTCAGCGGGCCGGGAGCCCGCCGTCGGCGCGCTCGTCGCGGTGCGCCGCGGGTGCGACGCTGCTTCCGGGCTCGAGCGCGCAGGGGATGAGCACGTTCGGTGTGCTCGGACGGGAGCCGTCCACGAGGGACAGCAGCTTCTGCACGCCCAGGCGGCCGAGCTCGGCCCCCGGCGCGTGCATGGTGGTCAGGGGCGGGTTGCTCATCGCCCCGACCCCGGGTGACGTGACGATCGACAGGATCGACATGTCGGCAGGGATCGCGATGCCGCGCTGCTGGAGCTCGGCCACGACGCCGAACGTCGCGATCTCGTTCATGGTCACCAGCGCCGTGAGGCGCGGCTCGGTGTCGAGCAGCCGGCCGACGGCCGTGCGGCCCGCCTCCGGCGACTCGTCGACGCGCAGGCTGATCGGCTCCAGGCCGCGGGCGCGCATCGCGGTCTCGAACCCCTCCTCGGCGCGGAACGTCGGCGCGTACCCGTCCTCGACCGTCGCCTGCGAGTGGTTGACGAACGCGATGTGCCGGTGCCCGAGGTCGGCGAGGTGGCGCACGGCCTCCTCGGTCGTCCGGTCGAAGTCGATGTCGACCGACGGCCGGTCCGTGACGTCGCGCGTGCGACCGATCATCGTGTACGGCACCTCGGCCTCGTCCAGGACGTCGACCCGGTCGTCGTCGAGGGCGACCTCCATGAGGAGGACCCCGTCCGCCATCCCCTGGCGCACGAGGTCGCGGACCTCGGGCGCCTGCGTCGTGCGGAAGGGCCACAGGACCAGGTGGTAGCCGTTCTCCCGGGCGGTGTCGGCGGCGCTCGAGACGAACTCCGCGACCGTCCCCCCGAGCCCCTTCTCCATGGCCGGGTAGATGAGCGCGAGCACGTTGCTGCGGCGCGACGCCAGGCCCCGGGCCATGGCGTTCGGCTGGTAGCCGAGCTCGCTCATCGCGTCCTCGATGCGCCGTCGCGTGGCGTCCGAGACCGGGCGCGTCCCCGAGAGGGCGTAGGACACGGTGCTCAGCGAGACCTGGGCACGTCGCGCCACGTCCTGCATCGTCGCCATCCTCGCCACTCCCCTGTGGTCGGTCCGCCGCTGCCCGGGCCGCCGGGCGGCCGGGGCGAAGTGCATCGAAGCGCTTCGTCGAAACGCATCGTCGAAGCGCTTCGCTGTAAGGAGTATTGGATGAACAAAAGGGGTTCGTCAAGCCCCTGGGTCGAAAGAGCTCGCGATCGAGGGAGAGGTACGGGGTGCCGCGAGCGTCAGCCGCGGCGGACGTCGGCCCCGGCGACGCGCCGACCCCCGCGCCAGACCTCGCGCACGCGCAGGTCGGGGTCCGTCACCACGACGTCCGCGCGGCGCCCGGCGACGAGCCCCCCGACGTCGGGCGCCCCGAGCACCGCGGCAGGCGTCCACGACGCCGCGCGCACGGCATCCACGAGGCCCACGCCGGCGGCCACGGTCGCGCGGACGACGTCCAGGAGGTGGGACGTGCCGCCCGCGATCGCCCCGCCCTCGGCGAGCCGCGCCACGCCGCTCTCGACGGTGACGCGGACCGGCCCGAGGTCGTACGCGCCGTCCGGCATCCCGGCGGCAGCCATGGCGTCCGTGACGAGCGCGACACCGTCCCGCGGGCCGACGAGACCCATGACGCTGCGCACCGTGCCGGGCGCGAGATGCGTCCCGTCCGCGACGAGCTCGACCACCATCTCGCCACGGGCCGCCGCCGCCAGGCACGCCGCGACCGGCCCCGGGTCACGGTGGTGCAGTGGCCGCATCCCGTTGAACAGGTGCGTCGCGGTCAGCCGTGCACCGGGCCGCCCCGAGGCCGCGAGCGCCCCGAGCGCGGCCGAGACCGCCGCCTCGGTCTGCTCCGCGCTCGCGTCGGTGTGCCCGATCGACGGGACGGCGCCGGCGTCCGCGAGCGCCTCGATCACCCCTCCGCGCCCGACGACGCCCGGCACCTCCGGCGCGACCGTCATGGTGCGCAGGTGTCCCCGGGCGGCGGCGGCCACCGCGCGGACGAGGTCGGGGTCGCCGTGGAGCATGTCGTGCGGGTTCTGGGCTCCGCAGCGCGCCGCGGAGAGGAACGGACCCTCGAGGTGGATGCCCGCGAGCTCGTCGTCGTCCGCGAGCTCGGCGAGCGTCGCGGTACGCGCGAGCAGCACCTCGCGCGGAGCGGTCACGAGGGAGGCCACGAGGCTCGTCGTGCCGTGGCGCAGGTGCTCGTGCACGGCGGCGCGCGCCTCGTCCGCGCTCGTCGCGTCGGGGAAGCTCACGCCGCCGCCGCCGTGGTCGTGGAGGTCGACGAGGCCGGGGAGGATCGTGCCGGTCCCGGCGGGGCCGGCGTCGGGGAACCCGGCCGTGGGGGCGTCGACGCGCGGGCCGACCCACGCGATGCGGTCGCCGTCGAGGACGACCGCTCCGTCGTCGAGCACCGCGACGGGCGTCACGACGCGGCCGGTGAGGACGCGGGGGGTGCCCCGACGCGCGTCGTCGGGCACGGGGCGAGGTGCGTGCGGCTCGGCCATGGCTCCATTCTGGCGCACTTCGTACACCCCGCGTGCAAATAGGTGCTCAGGTGGCGCGACGCGCCAGGAGCCGGGCGGCACCGCGGCCGAGGTGGTGCGCGAACGCACGTCGGAAGGTCGGGATCGCCCAGGCGATCGGGCGCAGCCACCACAGCACGGGACGGCTGAAGACCTCGATGCGCCACCACAGGTCGCCCGCGGCGTCCCGCTCGACCGCGAACATCTCCTCCCCCACGAACGCGTGACCCGGCAGCGTCCCGTACCCGAACGCGACGCGGTCCGCGCCACGCTCGACCCACACCACCTCGCACGCCTCGCGCAGGACCGCGGGACCGAGACCGAGGAGCGTCGTGACGCGCACCCCGGGAGCCACGACGGCGGCATCGGCCTCGACGCGCACCCGGGACGCGGCGTGCACCCGCCAGGTGAGGAGCTGCTCGCCGAGCCACGCGAGGTCCTCCACCGGGTGCGCGTGGCGCGACAACCGGTGCCGCACCGTCAGGTACCGGTAGCCGGCCGGCCGGCCCCCGGTGCGCGTCGCCCCGACCTCGGGGTACGTGAAGCTCATGCGGTCTCCTCTCCTGCGGGCGGCACGTCGCCACCTCGTCCGCGCGGTGCGGTCGCCCGCGCGTCGTCGTCCGGCGCCGGCGGCGCCACGTCGGCGCTCGCGGCGACGGCTGCCCGGTCCGCCGTCCGTGTCTCCGCAGCGTTGCGGACCAGCCGCACGGCGAGGAGCGAGCACAGCACGAAGCCGAGGGCGTTCGCGACGCCGTGCGTGGCCGCCATCACGTCCAGCCCGGGGTGCGGGAACCCCATGGCCTCCCCCGCCGCCCACCAGACCGCGAGCAGCATCGCGACGGCGACGGCGACCGCGCCGACGGCGAGCAGCGCCCGGGCCGCCGACGGCACGGCGCCGTCACGGACGAGCGACCGCACGGTCGCCCACGCCGTCGCCCAGAGGGCGAGCGCGAGCACCAGCGCACCGGCCAGCTCGGCGACGTCCCCCACGAAGTACCCCACGAGCACGAGCCCCGTGCCGAGCGGGACGCCCCACGCCCCGGCCACCGCGAACGCGTCGGGCCCGCCGTCCCGCCGCGCGAGGGCGGCGACCGAGCCGGCGACCAGGGCGGCCCCGAAGCCCGCGTAGAGCATGTGCGGCACGGTGAGCGCGAGGTACGTGCCGTCGAACCCGAGCAGGCCCCACCCACCCCGCTCGGCGACGAGCGCGGCGGCGCCGACGCCCGGCAGCACGAGTCCCACGACCGTCGTCGCCCCCGTCGCGGCACGAACGGGTACCGGCAGACCCCGCTCCCTCGGCGCGGGTGCCGACGCCCGTACCGCGAGCCGGGCCGCGGCGAGGACGAGGACCGCCGTCGCCGCGCCGAAGCACGCGGCCAGCGCCACGGCGAGCGGCCCGCGGGGCACGGCGAGGCTCGTCGCTCCGGCGACGCCCGCCAGGACCCAGAGCGGCGAGCGTGGTGCGGGTACGACGCCCGGGCCGAGGAGCCGCAGGCCCAGCGGCAGGACGACCAGCATGCCCAGCACCACGAGAGCGGCCACCACGGCGTCGCCGCCGGCGCTCACGCGGTCCCCTCCTCGGTCGCGGGGCTCTCGGGCAGGCGGCGTGCCGTCGCCTCGTCGGGCTCCGGACCGGGGCGCTCGGGATGCACCGCGCGCACGAGTCGGAGCGCGTCGTCCACGACGCCGCGAGCCACGGGCAGCCGGGACAGGCGCACGACGTGGCCGACCAGCGCCGCACCCTGCTCGACGAGGCGCCGCGTGCGTGCGCGACCGGGCGAGGTGTCGTGGACCCAGAACAGCGTGACGCCGAGCTGGGCGAGCCACAGCAGCTCCGGGAGCTCGGCCCGCAGCCGCGAGGGGACCGCCGGCTCGGCTCCCGCGACCACCTCCTCGAACAGCGCGCGGGACGCCTCGCGCGCCGGGCCGGACGCCGCGGAGAACGGGCTCGCGTCCGAACCCGGCCGGATCGCCACCGACAGGAACCCGGCACCGAACGCGTGGAACGGCTCGAACGCGTCGACGCCCGCGTGCCAGACACCGCGCAGACGGTCCGTGAGCGTCCCTCCCGCCGCGAGGACGGGGGCGGCGAGCGCGGCGTGCTCGTGCTGGACCTCGAGGTAGAGCTCCTGCACCAGGGCGTCCTTGGACGCGAAGTGGTAGTACGCGTTGCCGGTGCTCACGCCGGCCGCCTCGGCGATGCCGCGCATCGTCGTGCGCTCGTACCCGACGTCGCGCAGCATGCGGATCGCGACCTCGCGCACGTGCGCGCGCGTCCGGTCCGACTTCGGCGTCGCGCCGCTCATCGCCGGTACCCGACCCCGCCTGTTTTGAACATGTTCAGAAAGTACCATGCGTGTCGACGGCCCGGCGTCACCGGGCACGGAGCGGCCTCGAGCGCCCACGCGGCGCGTGCGACGCGCCCGGACCCGACCACGCACCCGGGCCGCGGCCGGGCGGCGGCCGGGCGGCGGCCGGGCGGCGGCTCAGAAGAGACGCGACTCCACGTCGTCGACGCCGCGCATGGCGTCGTAGTCGAGCACGAGGCACCCGATCCCGCGGTCGGTCGCGAGCACGCGCGCCTGCGGCTTGATCTCCCGCGCCGCGAAGATCCCGCGCACGGGGGCGAGGAGCGGGTCGCGGTTGAGCAGCTCGAGATAGCGCGTCAGCTGCTCGACACCGTCGATGTCACCCCGTCGCTTGATCTCGACGGCGACCGTCGCGCCGTCCGCGTCCTTGGCGAGGATGTCGACCGGGCCGATCGCGGTCGGGTACTCGCGGCGCACCAGCGTGTGCCCCGAGCCGAGGAGCTCGATCTGCGCGGCGAGCATCTCCTGCAGGTGGGCCTCGACGCCGTCCTTGACCAGGCCGGGGTCGACGCCGAGGTCGTGCGAGCTGTCGTGCAGGACCTCGTGGAGCTCGATCTCGAGGCGGTCGTCGCTCTTGGCGTGCTGCACGGCCCAGACCTCGCTCACCCCACGCGACACGGCCTCCTCCTCGGGGGCCCGCACGGCCAGCGAGCACGGCGGGCTCATCCAGTTCAGCGGCTTGTACGAACCGCCGTCGGAGTGGAGCAGCACGCTCCCGTCAGCCTTGACGAGGAGCACGCGGGTCGCGAGCGGCAGGTGGGCGGACAGCCGCCCCGTGTAGCGGGCGGAGCAGCGGGCGACGACGAGACGCATGGGTCCTTCCGGGTGGTGCGCGGCGGCGGGCGGGACGACGTCGACCGCGTCAGACGACGACGTCGCGCCGGCCGGGCGGCGCCGCCTCGAGCCACGAGGCGAGTCCTTCGTACGCGGCGCGCGCCATCGTGAGCTGGAACTCCTGCCCGTGGTACCGGCACCGCACGAGGTACGTGTCGGGACGTGCGTCCGCCCCGGTGAACGGCTCCCGGCCGATGATCGAGAGGTCGTGGCGCGCCCACGTGCGTGCGGGCCGCCAGGACAGGGACCAGGAACGCCACCAGTCGATGCGCCCCACCCCGTAGTGCGCGATGCCCAGGGTCCACGAGGCGTTCTCGACGCCCGCGGGCCGGGCCCCGCACTCGAACGACCCGACACGGTGCGAGAGCGCCCGCAGGCGCAGCGCGCCCAGCCCGACCACGACCAGGGCTGCGAGGAGCAGCCCGAGCGCGATCCAGGCGGGGAGCGTCATCGTGGTGCGGTCCTGGTGGTCAGCGGCCGGACGCGGGCTCGGCCGAGTCCGCGACGATCGTCACCTGGTCCGCGTCGACCGACAGGAACCCGCCGGTGACGCGCACCTCGACCGGTGCGCCCGTCGCGACCGCGATCCGCACCGTGCCCTCCTGGAGCACGGACAGCAGCGGCGAGTGCCCGGCGAGGATGCCGATCTCGCCGTCCGCCGCCGGGGCGCTCACGCGCGACGCCACTCCCGACCAGATCTTGCGGTCCGCCGCCACGAGGTCGACGTTCAGCTCAGCCACTGCAACTCCTTCATTCCCGGTGCTCGGCCCGGCTCGGGGCCGGACCGTGGTCCCGGCTCACGTGGACCTCGTCCGGCGGACGTTCTCGTGCGGCCCGTCACCGGACCGCGGACCACGACGGCGCGCGGGGCCGTGCCGGACGGCCCGGCCCCGCGCGGTCGGTGCGTCAGGAGCCGTACTCCTCCTGGATGCGGGCCCAGTTGCGCTCGAGGTCCTCGAGACCGCCGATGTTGTAGAAGGCCTGCTCGGCGATGTGGTCGAACTCGCCGTCCGCGATCTTCTTGAACGCCTCGATCGTCTCGCTGAGCGGCACGGTCGAGCCGACGACGCCCGTGAACTTCTCGGCCATGTACGTGTTCTGGGAGAGGAACTGCTGGATGCGGCGCGCACGCGCGACGACCGTCTTGTCCTCCTCCGACAGCTCGTCCACGCCGAGGATCGCGATGATGTCCTGGAGCTCCTTGTTGCGCTGCAGGATCGACTTCACGCGCGTGGCGACGTCGTAGTGCTCCTGGCCCACGTAGCGCGGGTCGAGGATGCGGGACGTCGACGCGAGCGGGTCCACCGCGGGGTACAGACCGCGCGAGGCGATCTCGCGGGAGAGCTCCGTCGTCGCGTCGAGGTGGGCGAACGTCGTCGCCGGCGCCGGGTCCGTGTAGTCGTCGGCCGGGACGTAGATCGCCTGGAGCGACGTGATGGAGTGACCGCGCGTCGAGGTGATGCGCTCCTGGAGGAGGCCCATCTCGTCGGCGAGGTTCGGCTGGTAGCCCACCGCGGACGGCATGCGGCCGAGCAACGTCGACACCTCGGAGCCCGCCTGCGTGAAGCGGAAGATGTTGTCGATGAACAGCAGCACGTCCTGCTTCTTGACGTCGCGGAAGTACTCCGCCATCGTCAGCGCGGACAGGGCCACGCGGAGGCGCGTGCCCGGCGGCTCGTCCATCTGGCCGAACACGAGCGCCGTCTTGTCGAAGACGCCCGCGTCCTCCATCTCGTGGATCAGGTCGTTGCCCTCACGCGTGCGCTCGCCGACGCCGGCGAACACGGAGACACCGCCGTGGTCCTGCGCGACGCGCTGGATCATCTCCTGGATGAGGACCGTCTTGCCGACGCCCGCGCCGCCGAAGAGGCCGATCTTCCCACCCTGCACGTACGGGGTGAGCAGGTCGATGACCTTGATGCCGGTCTCGAACATCTGCGTCTTGGACTCGAGCTGGTCGAACGCCGGGGGCTTGCGGTGGATGGGCCAGCGCTCGGTGATCTCGATGCGCTCGCCCTCGTCGGCGTTGAGGACGTCGCCGGTCACGTTGAAGACGCGACCCTTGGTCACGTCGCCGACCGGGACGCTGATCGGCGCGCCCGTGTCGGTGACCTGCGCGCCGCGGACCAGGCCGTCGGTCGGCTTGAGCGCGATGGCGCGCACGAGCGAGTCGCCGAGGTGCTGCGCGACCTCGAGCATGAGCGTGAAGCTCTTCTCGCCCTCGCCCTGCGAGGACAGGTCGATGTCGACCTTGAGCGCGTTGTAGATGTCGGGGATCGCGTCCGCCGGGAACTCGATGTCCACGACGGGGCCGATCACACGAGCGACTCGGCCGGTTCCCGGCCCGGACGGGGCCGCGCCGCGTGCTGCTTCCACGGTGGTGGCGGTCATTGCTTGCCTCGCTTCGCAGTGCCGGAACGCTGCCCGGCGGGTTCGGTCAGGATGTCGGTGATGGTGGCGGGCGCGGCGGCCCGGACCACCCGGCGGGGCGTCATGAGGCCGCCAGCGCGTCGGCACCCGAGACGATCTCGCTGATCTCCTGGGTGATGTCCGCCTGCCGGGCCTGGTTCGCGAGCCGGGTGTAGGTGCGGATGAGGTCCTCGGCGTTGTCCGTGGCCGTGTGCATCGCGCGCTGGCGTGCCGCCAGCTCGGACGCCGCGGCCTCGAGGAGGCAGCTGAAGATGCGGCTGCGCACGTAGCGCGGCAGCAGCGCGTCCAGCACGGCCTCCGGCGACGGCTCGAACTCGTAGAGCGGCAGCACGTCGTGCTTCCCGGCGGGCGCGACGCCTTCCACGACCTCGAGCGGCAGCATCCGCACCACGCGCGGGCGCTGCGTGACCATGTTGACGAACTGCGTGTGGACGATGTGCAGCTCGCTCACTCCGCCCTCCGCGACCGGGGCGAGGAACGCCCCGAGGAGAGTCTCGGCGATCTCGCCCGCCACGTCCGCGTCCGGGGCGTCGGACCCGTACGACCACGTGCCCGCGAGCTCGCGCCCGCGGAACGTGTAGTACGAGATCGCCCGGCGGCCGGACGCGTAGAGCGCGACCTCCTTGCCCTCGGCCGTCAGACGCTCCACGAGGCGCTCGGCCTCGCGCAGGATCGACGCCGAGTAGGAGCCGGCCATCCCGCGGTCGGAGGCGACGACGAGCACCGCGACACGGTTGGTGTCCGTGCGCTCGCTCGTCAGCGGGTGCTGCGTCGACGAGTGCGTCGCCACCGCCGAGACCGCGCGCGTGATGGCGCGCGCGTACGGCGTCGCGGCCGCGGTGCGGGCTCGCGCCTTCCCGATCCGGGACGCGGCGATGAGCTCCTGCGCGCGGAACATCTTCTTGAGCGACTGCGTCGACTTGATCCGCTGCTTGTAGACGCGCTGGGACCCGGCCATGCTCAGGCCCTCTTCTGCCGGACGATCTGCTCCTGCTCCACGTCCGCGCCCTCGTCCTCGACGTCGTCGCCGCCGACCAGCGGCGAGCCGTCGCCCTTGAGGAAGCCGTTGCGGAACGCGTCGACGGCGGACGCGAGCTCGGACTCGGTCGCCTCCTCGAGCTTGCCCGTCTCGGCGATCGCGGAGAGCACGCCCGTGTTGCGACGCAGGTGCTCGAGCATCTCGGACTCGAAGCGACGCACGTCCTCGACCGGGACGTCGTCGATCTTGCCCTTCGTGCCGGCCCAGATCGAGGCGACCTGCTCCTCGACGGGGAACGGCGAGTACTGGCCCTGCTTGAGCAGCTCCATGAGCACCGCGCCGCGCTGCAGCTGGCCGCGCGAGGCCGCGTCGAGGTCGGACGCGAACATCGCGAACGCCTCGAGCGAGCGGTACTGCGCCAGCTCGAGCTTCAGCGTGCCCGAGACCTTCTTCATGGCCTTGACCTGGGCGTCGCCACCCACGCGGGAGACCGAGATGCCGACGTCCACCGCGGGACGCTGGTCGGCGTTGAAGAGGTCCGACTGGAGGAAGATCTGGCCGTCGGTGATGGAGATGACGTTCGTCGGGATGTAGGCCGACACGTCGTTCGCCTTCGTCTCGATGATCGGCAAGCCGGTCATCGACCCGGCGCCGAGCTCGTCGGAGAGCTTCGCGCAGCGCTCGAGCAGGCGGGAGTGCAGGTAGAAGACGTCACCCGGGTACGCCTCGCGGCCCGGCGGGCGACGCAGGAGCAGCGACACGGCGCGGTACGCCTCGGCCTGCTTCGACAGGTCGTCGAAGATGATGAGGACGTGCTTGCCGTCGTACATCCAGTGCTGGCCGATCGCCGAGCCGGTGTACGGGGCGAGGTACTTGAAGCCCGCGGGGTCGGAGGCCGGGGCCGCGACGATCGTCGTGTACTCGAGCGCGCCCGCGTCCTCGAGCGCGCCGCGCACGGACGCGATGGTGGAGCCCTTCTGGCCCACCGCGACGTAGATGCAGCGGACCTGCTTGCTCGGGTCGCCCGACTCCCAGTTCGCCTTCTGGTTGATGATCGTGTCGATCGCGATCGCCGTCTTGCCCGTCTGGCGGTCGCCGATGATGAGCTGACGCTGGCCGCGGCCGATCGGGATCATCGAGTCGATCGCCTTGAGGCCGGTCTGCAGCGGCTCGTGGACCGACTTGCGGGCCATGACGCCGGGGGCCTGCAGCTCGAGGGCGCGGCGAGCGTCCGTCTCGACGGCGCCGAGGCCGTCGATCGGGTTGCCGAGCGGGTCGACCACGCGGCCGAGGTACCCCTCGCCGACGGGCACCGAGAGGACCTCGCCGGTACGGCGGACCTCCTGGCCCTCCTCGATGCCGGTGAACTCGCCGAGGACGACGACACCGATCTCGCGGACGTCGAGGTTGAGGGCGAGACCGAGGGTCCCGTCCTCGAAGCGCAGCAGCTCGTTGGCCATCGCGCCCGGGAGACCCTCGACCTGGGCGATGCCGTCGGCGGCCAGGGTGACCCGGCCCACCTCCTCGGACACGGCGCCCTCGGGCTCGTAGGACTTCACGAAGCTGTCCAGAGCGGCCCGGATCTCCTCCGGCCGGATCGTCAGCTCAGCCATTGCTCTTCTCCTGTCGTGGCCGCACCTCGTGGGTCGGGTGCGGTCGAACGGTTGTCGGTTGTGCGGCCGGTGGCCGGGAGTCGGTCAGCCGTCTCCGTCGTCGGTGGGGTGCGGGACGCCGCGTCAGCTCACGAGCCGTCGGCGGGCGTCCGCGAGGCGGGACAGGACCGTCGAGTCCACGACGTCGGCGCCCACCTGGATCCGCAGCCCCCCGAGCACGGCCGGGTCGACCGTCACGTTGAGCTGCACCGCGCGCCCGTAGGCCCGCTCGAGCAGCGCACCGAGGCGGTCGAGCTGCGCCTGGTCGAGCACGACGGCCGACGTGACCGACGCGACGAGCCGCTGGCGACGCTCCGCGGCGACGTCCCCGAACCAGCCGAGCGTGGCGACGAACCGCCGCCCGCGCAGCTCGCGGGTCGCGTGCGTCGCGAGGACCGCCGTCACGCGGTCGACCTTGCCCTCGAGCAGCGTGGCGACGAACGCCGCGCGGCGGTCCGGGTCGAGCGTGGCGTCGGACAGGAGCTGACGTGCCTCGCGCTGGCCGACGAGCGAGCGCGACACGCGGAAGAGCTCGTCCTCGACCTTCTCGAGGTCGCCGCGGGACTCCGCCGAGGCCAGGACGGCGTCGAGGCCGAGGCGCTCGACGGCGTCCGCGAGGTCACGGTCGTTCGACCAGCGCGAGCGCACCACGCCCGCCACGAGGTCGACGACACTCCCGTCGAAGCCCGTGCCCAGGACGGCGGTCGCGAGCCCCGCCTTGTCGTCGCCCGAGCGCGCCGGGTCCGCGAGCGAGCGCCGCAGCGGCGCCGACGCGTCGAGCGCCGCCGTCACGGTGAACAGCTGCTCCCCCAGCGTGAGGGCGTCCGCGCCCGCAGCGCGCAGGACCGGCTCGAACCGCTCCTGCGCCTGCGTCAGGGACTCTCCGCTCGTACCTCGCATCAGCGCTCCTCGGCGGCCCGACCGCCCGCGGCGGTCGCCGCCGCCGGGCCCGCGGCCTCGAGGTCGTCGAGGAACCGGTCCACGACGCGGCTCTGCCGCGCCGAGTCCGCGAGCGACTCGCCGACGATCTTCGACGCGAGCTCGGTCGCGAGCAGGCCGACGTCGTTGCGGAGCGAGACGGCCGCCTGCTGCCGCTCGGCCTCGATCTGCCGGTGCGCGGTCTCGAGGATCCGCGCCGCGTCGTCCGACGCCTTCGCGCGGAGGTCGGCCACGATGGCACCGCCCTCGGCGCGCGCCTCCTCGCGGATCTTCGCGGCCTCCGTGCGTGCCTCCTGCAGCTGCTGGTGGTACTCCGCCAGCGCCGCCGCGGCCTCCGCCTGTGCGGACTCGGCCTTGGCGAGGCCGCCCTCGATCTTCGCCGTGCGCTCGTCGAGGACCGCCTGGAACTTCGGCAGGACCGCCTTGTAGAACACGAACGCGATGATCGCCAGGACGACGGCCGACCACAGGATGTCGTACCCCGCGGGGAGGAACAGGTCGATGCCCTGCGGCTCCCCGCCCGTCTCCGCCGCCAGCGTCAGCGCGGCGTTCGCCGGCGCCGACATCACGCGGTGAACAGGAAGCCGGCGACGAGACCGAGCAGGGCGAGCAGCTCGACGAACGCGACACCGAGGAACATGGTGGCGCGCAGCTGGCCGGCGACCTCGGGCTGACGAGCCATGCCCTCGACGGTCTTGCCGATGAGGATGCCCAGACCGATGCCGGGGCCGATCGCCGCGATGCCGTAGCCGATCGTGTTGATGTTGCCGGAGACCTCGGCGAGGGTGGTGACGTCCACGATTGCTCGTTTCCTTCCTGTGGGCGCTCGTCCGGCCGGACGAGCGTCGCGTGGGTGGTGCTTGGTGGATGTGTGTCAGGAGCCGACGGGCGGCAGGGGTCGACCCCGCGGGGTCAGTGCTCCTCCTCGAGCGCGATGTTGATGTACACCGAGGCGAGGAGGGCGAAGATGTAGGCCTGCAGGGCCGCCACGAGGAGCTCGAAGAGCGTGAAGACGAGCCCGCCCGCGAGGGTGAGGACGCCGAACGCCTTCATCGCGGGAACCGCCTCGAAGACGAAGTACTGCGTGGCCGCGAAGCAGAGCACGAGCATGATGTGGCCCGCGACCATGTTCGCGACGAGACGGATGGCGAGCGACGCGGGCCGGATGATCAGCACCTGCAGCAGCTCGATCGGCGTGACGATGAGGTAGATCGGCGCGGGGATCCCGGGCGGGAAGAGGCTGTTCTTCAGGTACCCGCCGAAGCCGTGCTGCTTGATGCCGACGGCCCAGTAGGTCACGAGGACCCACAGCGCGAGCACGAGCGGGATGCCGACGCGCGCGGTGCCCGCCATGTTGAGGCCGGGGATCAGGCCGGTGAGGTTGAACGCGAGCACCGCGAAGAAGATCGTGGTGATCATCGGCACGAAGCGCCGCGCGTTCTCCTTCCCCATGATCTCCTCGACGATCTGCACGCGGACGAAGTCCAGCAGCAGCTCGATCGCGTTCTGGAAACGGCCGGGGACGAGCCGGGCGCGGCGCGCGGCCAGCACCATGATCGTCAGCAGCACGACGACCGCGATGACGCGCACGATCCAGATGCGGTCGATCTGGAAGATCGTGCCCTCGAAGAGGATCGCCGGCGGGAAGAAGTCCGTGATCGACGGCGCGTGGAAGCCTTCACCCTCGGAGGCAGCATGGAGCACGGGGGTCGCAAGCGTGGACAGGGTGGACTCCCAATGGTCGTGTGGCCCCGGCACTCACCACGTGATCGTGGGCACGCCGTCGGACCTGGCCGTCATGGATTCGCCGCTAGCCTAACGTATGGAACGGCGTGCCCACGCCGCTCCCGGACCGCTCGTGCCGTCGTGCCGGACGCCACCCGGACGAGCGTCCGGGTCGGGGCGAGGACGCCGCCGCGGTCGTCAGCGCGAGCCCGGCTCGACGTAGGGGATGCGCCCGCGGCTCACGGCGCGGTAGTCCAGCACGGCGGAGCCGATCACCCCGACGAGCAGGACCCCGGCGAAGACCCAGCGGTCGTAGAAGTTCATGCCCCGCAGCACCACGAGCACGACGATGAGCACGACCATCTTCGCCAGCCAGCTGCCCATGACGACCGCCGCGGTGGTGGTCGGCGTCGAGTCGACCGTGCGCAGCATCGCCCACACCGTGGTGGCCGAGAAGACGACGGCCACGGCCACGCCGAGCAGGGCGCCCCACACGCCGGGCAGCCCGGCGACCAGCGCCCCCACGGCGACCCCGACGACCGCCAGGGAGCCCAGGAGCACGAGCACGTCGCGCAGCGCCGTCCGGAAGACCGCGCGCACCGCGTGGCCGTGCTCGGTGCCCGCAGCCCCGGCCGGGGCGTCGGGGCCGACGGTCGCGGGGTCGTGGGGGCGCGCGGGCTCGGGCTGGTTCGAGGACATCTCAGGCTTCCTTCGAGGGGCTGGTGGTCGTGGGCGGGTTCGTGACGCGGGCGTCGGGCACCGCGCCGGCGCCGGGCGCAGGACGGGGCGCGCTGACGACGGCGACGGGCGGCGCCGCGGCGAGGTCCTGGTCGTCGAGGAACCTGCCGCGGGTGCGCAGCGGACCGAGCGTGAGGACGAGCGCGACCACGGAGGCGACCCCGAGGCCGACGGCGACGGTGCGCGCGTCCCAGCGCACGAGCGCGACGGCGCCGAACGCGAACACAGCGGTCCACACGTAGAGGATGAGGACCGCGCGGCGGTGGGAGTGCCCGAGGGCGAGCATGCGGTGGTGCAGGTGCATGCGGTCGGGGTGGAACGGGGACTTCCCCGCGAGCAGGCGCCGCGCCACGGCCATCCCCATGTCGAGCAGGGGCAGGAGGATCACGGCGAGCGGCAGCAGCAGCGGGATGAACGCCGGGAGCCGTTCGGCGCCGGACGTCTCGCCCGGGTCGATGTTGCCCGTCACGACGATCGCCGCGCCCGAGATGACGAGGCCCAGCACCATCGAGCCGGAGTCGCCCATGAAGATGCGCGCGGGGTTGAAGTTGTACGGGAGGAAGCCGACGCACACCCCCACCAGCGCGGCCACGACGAGCGTCGCGAGGCTCGAGTAGTCGTCGGGGGTCGTGCGCAGCGTCAGCGCGTAGGAGTAGAGGAAGAAGGCGGTCCCGCCGATGGCCACGAGCCCCGCGGCCAGGCCGTCGAGCCCGTCGACGAAGTTCACCGCGTTCATCGCCACGACGACGACGAGGATCGTCACCGCGAGCTGCACGCGCGACGAGGGCAGCGCCTGGAACCCGCCGACGGGCAGCGTGAAGAGCACCACGCCCTGGGACGCCATGAGGCCGGCGGCGAGCACCTGACCGGCGAGCTTCGTCATCCAGTCGAGGTCCCAGATGTCGTCCGCGACGCCGAGCACGCAGACGATCGCGGCGGCGCCGACGATGCCCCACGCGCGCGTGTCGGCGATCGGCACCCCGTCGACGTCGCTGACGAACACGCCCTCGAGGAACGGCATCTGCGAGGCGAGCACGACGGCGACGACGAGGCCGAGCAGCATCGCGACGCCCCCGAGCCGCGGCGTCGGGATCGTGTGCACGTCCCGGTCGCGCACGGCGGTGATCGCGCCGGTGCGCGTGGCGAGCCACCGGGCGAACGGCGTCGTCAGGAACGTCACCGCGGCGGCGACGAGCATGACGAGCAGGTAGACCCTCACCCGCCGCTCGCCCCCGGCTCTCCCGTCCCGGTGGGCTCCTCGGCGGGCTGCTCGGCGGACCGCGCCGGGCGGTCGTCAGGCCCGTCGACGGGTGCGATCGCGCGCAGGCGCTCGAGCGGGACGGCGCCCGCCCGCACCACGCGCAGCGTGCCGGAGGTCGCGTCGACGATCGTGGACGCCACTCCCCCGGGCGCCGTCCCGCCGTCGAGGTACACCGACACGGCGTCGCCGAGCTGCGCGCGCGCGTCCTCGACGTCGAGCGCGGCCGGGCGTCCGGTCGCGTTCGCCGACGACACGGCCAGCGGGCCGGTGCGGCGCAGCAGCGCGAGCGCGGCCTCGTGGTCGGGCATGCGCAGCGCGACGGTGCCGTGCGTCTCGCCGAGGTCCCACGCGAGCGACGGCTGGGCCCGCAGGATGATGGTGAACCCGCCCGGCCACAGCGCCTCGACGAGGCGGCGCGCGTCGTCCGGCACGTCGGTGGCGAGACCGTCGAGCGTGCGGGCGTCGGGCACCAGCACGGGCGGCGGCATCTGCCGCCCTCGGCCCTTCGCGGCCAGGAGCGCGGCGACGGCGTCGGGCGCGAACGCGTCGGCGCCGATGCCGTAGACGGTGTCGGTGGGCAGGACCACGAGGCCGCCGCGGGACACGGCGTTCACCGCCTCGTCGATCCCGGCGCCCCAGGTGTTCGGGTCGGTCACGGGGTGGACGGAGCTCACGAGTCCAGTGTTCCACGCCCGTCGGTCCGCTCCGGGCCGGCAGGGCCGACAGAACCGTCGACCGTGCGGCGTGCGACGACCATGCGGTCGCGGCCGGTGAGGTCGGCGACGGTCCGCACGTCCGTGAACGCGCCCGTCGCGGCGA
Source organism: Cellulosimicrobium sp. NPDC057127 (assembly GCF_042670945.1). NCBI lineage: Bacteria > Bacillati > Actinomycetota > Actinomycetes > Micrococcales > Promicromonosporaceae > Cellulosimicrobium > Cellulosimicrobium sp. NPDC057127. The sequence continues at coordinate 160,496 of NZ_JBHUUP010000007.1, read as the reverse complement.
CCATCTCCCGCGCGGCCCCGGCCTGCACCTCGGCGTGCTCCATCACGTACACACCCCCGCGCCGCAGCAAGCGGGCCGCCGCAGCGGTGACCCCGCGCGGCACCTCCAGGCCGTCGGCGCCGAGCCCGTAGAGCGCGACCTCCGGGTCGTGCTCCGCGACCTCCGGGTCGCGCGGGACCGCGCCCGGGGGCACGTACGGCGGGTTCGACACGACCACGTCGCACGCGCCGTCGAGGCCGCCCGCGTCCGCGGGACCGGCCCACGCGCGGCGCGCGTCCCCGCGCACCAGGTGCACGACGGCGCCCGTCGCCCCCCGGACGGCCGCCACGTTGCGCGCGGCCCAGGAGTGCGCGTCGGCGTCCAGCTCGACGGCGTGCACCACCGCGCCCGGCACCTCGCTCGCGACGGCGAGCGCGATCGCGCCCGACCCGGTGCACAGGTCGACGACGACCGCCCGGCCGGTGGCCTCGACGACCGCGCGCGCTGCGTCGACCGCGACCTGCGCGACCTGCTCGGTCTCCGGCCGCGGCACGAACACGCCCGGCCCGACGGCGAGCTCGAGGTGCCGGAACGGCGCCGTCCCGGTGAGGTGCTGCAGCGGCACCCGCTCCGCCCGCCGCGCGACGAGCTCCGCGAACTCCCGCACCGCGTCGTCGCGGAGCGCCCGGTCCAGCACGGCCAGCCGCCGCAGCTCTCCGCGAGGCACGCCGAGCGCATGGGCGAGCAGCATCTCGGCGTCGGCCCGCGGGGTCGCGACACCGCTCTCGTCGAGCAGGCCGACGGCCCAGCGCACCCAGAGAGATGGACGGGGGTCCGACGGCGGAGGCGAAGCCGTCGAGCCGTAGCGGAGCGAGCGCAGCGAGCGTGAGCGAGGCGAGCCGCCGCCGTCGGCCCCCCGCCCACCGGCACCGGCAAGTCGATCGGACCCCGGTCGGCCGGCGACCTCAGGCATCGCCCGCCGCGGCGAGCCGCGCCGCCTCGTCCGCGTCGATCGCAGAACGCACGACCGGGTCGAGGTCGCCGTCGAGCACGTGGTCGAGGTTGTACGCCTTGTAGCCGGTGCGGTGGTCGGCGATGCGGTTCTCGGGGAAGTTGTAGGTGCGGATCCGCTCGGACCGGTCGACGGTGCGCACCTGCGAACGACGCAGGTCGGCCGCCTCGGCGGCCGCGGCCTCCTGCTGCGCGGCGAGCAGCCGTGCGCGCAGGACGCGCATCGCCTGCTCGCGGTTCTGCAGCTGCGACTTCTCGTTCTGCATGGACACGACGATCCCGGTGGGCACGTGCGTGATGCGGACCGCGGAATCGGTGGTGTTGACCGACTGCCCGCCGGGCCCGGACGAGCGGTAGACGTCGATGCGCAGGTCGTTGGGGTCGATCTCCACCTCGCCGGGGTCCTCGACCTCGGGGAAGACGAGGACTCCTGCCGCGGACGTGTGGATGCGGCCCTGCGACTCGGTGACGGGCACCCGCTGGACGCGGTGGACCCCGCCCTCGTACTTGAGGTTCGCCCAGACGCCGTCGGCGGGGTCCGACGGCGTCGACCGCGCCTTCACCGCGACCTGGACATCCTTGTAGCCGCCGAGGTCGGACTCGGTGGCCTCGAGGACCTCGGTCCTCCAGCCGCGCCGCTCGGCGTAGCGCAGGTACATCCGCAGGAGGTCGCCCGCGAACAGGGCCGACTCCTCGCCGCCCTCCCCCGCCTTGATCTCGAGGATGACGTCGCGCCCGTCGTCGGGGTCGCGCGGCACGAGCACGCGCCGCAGCCGCTCGGAAGCGGACTGAGCGGCCTCGCGCAGCGCCGGGAGCTCCGCGGCGAACGCCTCGTCCTCGTGCGCGAGCTCCTCGGCGGCGCCCGCGTCCTCCGTGGCCTCTCGCCACGCGCGGTACGCGCCGACCACCTGGTTGAGCTCGGCGTACCGGCGCCCGAGGGTCCGGGCCCGGGCCGCGTCGGCGTGGACCGACGGGTCGGCGAGCTGCGCCTCGATGTCCGCGTGCTCGGCCAGCAGCGGCCGGGCGGCGTCGAACGGGTCGGTCACGGGTGGCTCCTCAGCGGGTGGCACGGCACGGGCGCAGGTGTGCGGCACCGGGCGGGCCGGGAAACCCCCCGGAGACAGCGACAGCGCCGGCGGTCCGAGCGCACCGACTGCCCCTGGAGAGGTTGTCGGGCGAGGACCGCCGGCGCTGCGGGAGTGCTACTTCTCGGAGGCCTTCTTGCCGTAGCGGGCCTCGAAGCGGGCCACGCGGCCACCGGTGTCGAGGATCTTCTGCTTGCCCGTGTAGAACGGGTGGCAGGCGCTGCACACGTCGGCGCTGATCTTGCCGGACGTCTCCGTGCTGCGCGTCACGAAGGTGCTGCCACAGGTGCAGGTGACCTCGGTGGCGACGTACTCGGGGTGGATACCAGACTTCACGGTTTCTCCTTGGGTGCGATGTCTCCGGGTCAGGCCGGGAGACCCCGGACCTGTGAACCGCAGACGGACCTGCGACGGGCGCAGGCCGACGAGCCATTGTGCCAGAACGCCGCCCGGCCCAGAAATCATCCCGGCGGCGCCGGGAGCGCGGAGGGCGGCGTCCTGGCGGTCGCGTCAGATGGTGCGGCCCACGTTCTCGTCGTCCGCGAAGCTCCCCGGCGTGGTCTTCTGGACCTGCAGGAGGAACTCGACGTTCGAGCGGGTGTCCTTGAGCTTGCCCAGCAGCAGCTCGATGGCCTGCTGCTGGTCGAGAGCGCCCATGACGCGGCGGAGCTTGTAGATGATCTTCAGCTCGTCCTGCGCCATGAGGATCTCCTCGCGGCGCGTGCCGGACGCGTTGACGTCCACGGCCGGGAAGATGCGCTTGTCGGCGAGGTTGCGGGACAGGCGGAGCTCCATGTTCCCCGTGCCCTTGAACTCCTCGAAGATGACCTCGTCCATCTTGGAGCCGGTCTCCACGAGTGCCGACGCGAGGATCGTCAGGGAGCCGCCGTTCTCGATGTTGCGCGCCGCGCCGAAGAAGCGCTTGGGCGGGTAGAGCGCGGACGCGTCCACGCCGCCGGACAGGATGCGGCCCGACGCCGGGGCGGCGAGGTTGTAGGCGCGCGACAGGCGCGTGAGCGAGTCGAGCAGCACGACGACGTCCTGCCCCAGCTCCACGAGGCGCTTGGCACGCTCGATGGCGAGCTCGGCGACGATCGTGTGGTCGGACGCGGGGCGGTCGAACGTCGAGGCGATGACCTCGCCCTTGACCGTCCGCTCCATGTCGGTGACCTCTTCGGGCCGCTCGTCCACGAGCACGACCATGAGGTGGACCTCGGGGTTGTTGGTCGTGATCGCGTTGGCGATCTGCTGCATGATGATCGTCTTGCCGGCCTTGGGCGGCGCGACGATGAGGCCGCGCTGCCCCTTCCCGATCGGCGCCACGATGTCGATCACGCGCGGCGTCAGACGCGTGGCCTCCGGGTTCTCCAGGCGCAGGCGCTCCTGCGGGTACAGCGGCGTGAGCTTCGAGAACTCGGCCCGGTCGCGCGCCTCGTCGGGCGCCATGCCGTTCACCGAGTCCAGGCGCACGAGCGCGTTGAACTTCTGGCGGGCGTTGCCGCCCTGCGCCTCGCCCTCGCGCGGCTGGCGCACGGCGCCGACGATCGCGTCGCCGCGCCGCAGGCCCGACTTCTTCACCTGGCCGAGCGAGACGTACACGTCGTTCGCCCCCGGCAGGTACCCGCTCGTGCGGACGAACGCGTAGTTGTCGAGGATGTCGAGGATGCCGGCGACGGGGAGCAGGACGTCGTCGTCGCCCACCTCGACGTCGTCGAGGCCGGCGACGTCCGGGCCCTGGCGGGTGCGGCCGCGCTTGCGGTCGCGGTCGCGGCCGCGCTCGCGACCCCGGCGGCGACGGCCGCCCCGCTCCTCCTCGCGCTCGGCCTGCCGGTCACCCTGGCGGTCGGCCTGACGCTCGCCCTGGCGCGGGGCCGGAGCACGCTCGCCCGGCACGTCCGCCGGGCGCTCCGGCTGCCCCTCGGCCTGGCGCTGCGACGGGCGCTCCCCGGCGCGGTGGGCGTCGACGTCGCCCTGCTGCGCCGCACCGGCGCCGCGACCCGCACGACGCGAGCCGCGCTCGACCGCCACGAGACCGACCGCCGCTGCGGCGCGCGCGGCGCGCTCGTCCTGGGACTCGCCGCCGTCGCGGGACCGCACTCCCTCGCCGAGGGCCTCGGCGACGGCGGCCGCCGCCTCGGAGCGCGCGTCGCGGGAGCGACCGTCCCGGCGACCGCCGTCGGTCGCCTCGGCGCGGACCGGGAGGTCGAGGACGGGCGTCGTGCCACGCTCCTCGCGGGTCGCTGCGGTCGCCGTCCCGCTCGTCGCGTCGGCCGCGGCGCTCGCCGGCCGGTCGGCGCGGCGGCTGCGGCCACGACCGGAGCTCGCGTGCGTACCGGGTTCCTGCTGCGCCGCCTCCCCGGCGGGGCGCGAGGGCGCGCTCTGCTCACCGGTCCGGGCGCGGATGACGTCCACGAGGTCGCTCTTGCGCATCTTGGACGTGCCCTTGACCCCGAGCTGCGACGCGAGCGCCTGCAGCTCCGGGAGGCGCAGCGTGCTCAGCGCGCCGCTCCGGGCGTTCCCGCCGGCAGCGGACGCACCTGTCGCGCTGCTCGTGGCGGTGTCGATGGTGTCAGTCACGAAGGACCCTTCCCCCTCGTCTGCGCCCACCTCTCAGAGGGTGGGCCGCGGGTGGTCGACGCTCGGCGCGTGACGGCCGGAGCGCAGGTTTTACCACGCGTCAGTGGTACGACGACGTCATCTGACGTGGGCTGGATGGCCTTCTCACGGATGGCTCTCGGCTCGATCGAGCTGGACGTCGAGCAGGACGAGGTCCGACGGAACGGGAGAGCATGACCGAAGGCTGCGGCCATCCTAGCACCACGGAAACAGGTCTCCGGCAGGGATCAGAGCGATCCGAGCCGCTCCGCGACGACCCCCCGCGCGTCGACCTCCACGCCGAGCACGTCCCACTCCGGCAGCCCGGCGAGCAGCGCGGCCGCGACCCGGGCCACGCGCTCGGCCTCCGCGGCGTCCGACAGGACGAGCACGGTCGGCCCGGCGCCGGAGACGGTCGCCGCGAGCCCCTCGGCGCGCAGGGCGCCGACGACCTCGGCCGACGCCGCCATGACGTCGGCGCGGTAGTCCTGGTGGAGCCGGTCCTCGGTGGCCTCGAGCAGGAGGTCGGGCCGGCGCGTGAGCGCCTCGACGAGGAGCGCGGCGCGCCCGGCGTTGAACGCCGCGTCGGCGTGCGGGACCGTCGCGGGCAGGACGCCGCGCGCCCGGCTCGTCGCCAGCCGCGCCGAGGGCACGAGGACGGTGGCTCGCAGGTCCGGGTGCACGTCGAGGCGCACCGCGCGGGCGCCGCGCACCGGCCCTCCCGCGACCCAGGCCACGGTCGCGCCGCCGAGCAGCGCCGGGGCCGCGTTGTCGGGGTGGCCCTCGATCGTGCTCGCCAGCCGCAGCGCCGTCGCGTCGTCGAGCACCGCCGGGTCCGCGACGAGCGCGCGCGCCGCGACGATCCCCGCCACGACCGCCGCCGCCGACGACCCGAGGCCGCGACCGTGCGGGATGCGGTTCACGCACCGCAGGTGCAGGCCCGTCTGCGGCGCGCCCGCCACGTCGAGCGCCTCGCGCAGCGCCCGCACGACGAGGTGCGTCTCGTCACCCGGCACCTCGCCGGCGCCCTCGCCCTCGACCTCCACCACGACCTCGTCGCTGGCGAGCGCGCGCACCTCGACCACGTCGTGCCGGGCGAGCGCGAGCCCGAGGGCGTCGAAGCCCGGGCCGAGGTTGGCGCTCGTCGCGGGGACGCGGACCCGGACGTGGTCGGCGCCGAGCTGCATCAGCCGAGCCCGAGCGCGTCGGCGATCGACACGACGTCGGCGCCCACGCGCGTGGGCACGACCTCGCTCCCGTCCGCCGTCCGCAGGGCCCACTGCGGGTCCTTGAGCCCGTGCCCCGTGACCGTGACGACGATCCTGGCCCCCGCGGGCACGAGGCCGCGCTCGGCCCGCGCCAGGACACCGGCGACGCCCGCCGCCGACGCCGGCTCCACGAAGACGCCGACCTCGCTCGACAGGACGCGGTGCGCGGCGAGGATCTGCTCGTCCGTCACGGCCTCGATGACGCCGCCCGAGTCGTCGCGCGCGGTCTCGGCGAGCTCCCACGACGCCGGGTTGCCGATGCGGATCGCGGTCGCGATCGTCTCCGGCTCGGTGATCGGGTGGCCGGCCACGATGGGTGCCGCGCCCGCGGCCTGGAAGCCCCACATCTGCGGGACGCGCGTCGCGACCGCGGGCAGGCCCTCCCCCGGGTGCCCCGGCGTGCCCTGGCCCGCGTACTCGCGGAAGCCCTTCCAGTACGCGGTGATGTTGCCGGCGTTGCCGACCGGGAGCGCGTGGATGTCGGGCGCGTCGCCGAGCGCGTCGACGATCTCGAACGCGCCCGTCTTCTGCCCCTCGATGCGGTCGGGGTTGACCGAGTTCACGAGCTCGATGGGGTGCGTCTCGGCGAGCTTGCGCGCGACCACGAGGCAGTCGTCGAAGTTCCCGTCGACCTGCAGCAGGCGCGCGCCGTGCGCGATCGCCTGACTGAGCTTGCCCATCGCGATCTTGCCGTCCGGTACCAGCACCGCGCACAGCATCCCGGCGCGGGTCGCGTACGCCGCCGCCGACGCGGAGGTGTTGCCCGTCGACGCGCACACGACCGCCTGCGCACCGCGTGCGGCCGCCGCGGAGATCGCCGTCGTCATGCCGCGGTCCTTGAACGAGCCCGTCGGGTTCATGCCCTCGACCTTGACGAAGACCTGCGCGCCCGTGCGCTCCGAGAGCACCGGCGCCTCGACGAGCGGCGTGCCGCCCTCGCCGAGCGTCACGACGCGCTCCGAGACGTGCGCGGGCAGCCGGTCCGCGTACTCGGTGATGATGCCGCGCCACTGGTGGGCCATCCGGCCGGTCATATCAGGCTCCCTCGACTCTCAGGACGGACGTGATCGTACGGACGGGGTCGAGCGCCGCGACGGCCTCCACCGTCGCCGCGAGGGCCGACTCCGGGGCCGCGTGGGTGGTGATGACGAGCTGGGCGGCGCCCGCCGCGGGCGTCTGCATCCCTTCGGCGGCGACCGCCTCCGGGGCGCTCGGCTGGCGGACCGCCTCGATCGAGACGCCGTGGGCGGCCAGGGCCTGCGCCACCTGCGCGAGCACGCCGGGGCGGTCGTCCACGTCGAGCCGCACCTGGTAGCGCGTCACCGCGGCCGACGCCGGCAGGATCGCCAGGTCCGCGTACGTGGACTCCTGCGGGCCCTTGCCGCCGAGCACGCGGTGGCGGGCGGCCGAGACGACGTCGCCCAGGACGGCGGACGCGGTGGGCGCGCCGCCCGCGCCCCGGCCGTAGAACATGAGCTCGCCCGCGGACTCCGCCTCGACGAACACCGCGTTGAACGACCCGCGGACGTTCGCGAGGGGGTGGGTCGTCGGCAGGAGCGCCGGGTGGACGCGCACCGACACGCCGGCGCCACGACCGGTGCCGCGGTCCGCGTCGCGCAGCTCGGCGATCGCCAGGAGCTTGATCACGTGGCCGGTGTGGGCGGCCCACGCCACGTCGTCCGCGGTCACGGCCATGATGCCCTCGCGCGCGACGTCGTCGATCGAGACCCGCACGTGGAACGCGAGGCTCGCGAGGATCGCGGCCTTGGCCGCCGCGTCGTAGCCCTCGACGTCGGCCGTCGGGTCCGCCTCGGCGAACCCGAGGTCCTGGGCCTCGCGCACGGCGTCGGCGAGGTCCGCGCCCGTCGTCGTCATCTGGTCGAGCACGTAGTTGGTCGTGCCGTTGACGATCCCGAGCACGCGGCGCACGTGGTCCCCCGCGAGCGACTCGCGCACGGGACGCACGATGGGGATCGCGCCCGCGACCGCGGCCTCGAAGTAGATGTCCACGCCGGCGTCGTCCGCGGCCTTGTACAGGGTGGGCCCGTCCTCGGCGAGGAGCGCCTTGTTCGCGGTCACGACCGCCGCCCGCGCCTCGATCGCCTGCAGGAGCAGCCCGCGCGCCGGCTCGATGCCGCCCATGACCTCGACGACGATGTCGGCACGCCGGACCAGGCCCTCGGCGTCCTCGGTGAGCAGGGAGCGGTCGACGACCGGGTCGCGCGGTGCCGACGCGTCCCGCACCGCGATCCCGACGAGCTCGAGACGCGCCCCGACGCGCGACGCGAGGTCGTCCGCCTGCTGCGTGAGCAGCCGTGCGACCTGCGTGCCGACGACGCCGCAGCCCAGCAGGGCGACGCGCAGGGGCGGGTGGGACTCGGCAGACGGCACGACGGACCTTCCTCGGGGATCGGGGGGCGCGGGCCCGTGCCGCGACCGGCGCGGGCACCGCCGCGGACAGGATACGGGGCCGCCGGACCCGGTCGACGACGCCGCCCACGGGACGGTCGCGGAGCGGTCAGCCGAGGTCGAGCGCCAGCAGGTCGTCGACCGTCTCGCGGCGCACGAGCACGCGGCTCGCGCCGTCGGCCACCGCCACCACGGGCGGACGGGTCAGCAGGTTGTAGTTCGAGGCCATCGACCGCCCGTAGGCGCCGGTCGCGGGCACCGCGAGCAGGTCGCCCGCACGCACGTCCCCGGGGAGCATCACCTCGTGGACGACGATGTCGCCGCTCTCGCAGTGCTTGCCGACGACGCGGGCGAGCGCGGGCTCGGCGCCGGACCGCCGGCCGACGACCTCGGCGTGGTACTGCGCGTCGTACAGCGCCGGCCGGATGTTGTCGCTCATCCCGCCGTCCACGGAGACGTACGTGCGCACGCGGCCGTCGGCGAGGGTGACGGGCTTGACCGTGCCGACCGTGTACAGCGTGAGGCCGGCCGGACCGGCGACCGCGCGCCCCGGCTCGATGGAGAACCGCGGCAGCGGCGTCCCCAGGTCGGCCGCGGCGTCGGCCACGGCGCGGGCGACGTCGGTCGCGACGTGCTCCGGGTCGAGCGCCGTCTCGCCCGGCAGGTAGGCGATGCCGTACCCGCCGCCGACGTCGACCTCGTCGACGAGCACGCCGGTGCGTACCGCGAGGTCGGCCCGCAGCTCGAGCACGGTGCGCGCCGCCACCTGGAAGCCGGTCGGGTCGAGGATCTGGGACCCGATGTGGGAGTGGATGCCGAGCAGCCGCAGCTCGGGCCGGGCCACGACGGCCAGGAGCGCCGCCATCGCGGGCGAGGGCGCCGCGACGCCGCGACCGTCGGCGCTGGCGGGCGCCACAACCGACAGGCCGAACTTCTGGTCCTCGTGCGCGGTGGAGATGTACTCGTGCCCGCCGGCGTGCACGCCGGTCGTCACGCGCACCATGACGGGCGCGACCGTCCCGCGCGCCGCGGCGGCCGCGGCGACGCGCTCGACCTCGGCGAGCGAGTCGACGATGATCCGCCCGACCCCGGCCTCGAGCGCCCGCTCGATCTCGGCGTCGGACTTGTTGTTCCCGTGCAGGCCGATCTCGGACCCGGGCACGCCGGCGCGCAGCGCGACCGCAAGCTCGCCGCCCGACGCCGTGTCGACGCGCAGCCCTTCCTCGCGCGCCCACCGCGCGACCGCGACCGTGAGCAGCGCCTTGCCCGCGTAGTAGACGTCGACGTCCGTGCCGACGGCGCGGAACGCCGCCTCGAACGCCGTCCGGTAGGCGCGTGCGCGGGTGCGGAAGTCCGCCTCGTCGAGCACGTACGCGGGCGTGCCGTGCTCGGCCGCGAGGTCGTGCACGCCGACGCCCGCGACCTCGAGCTCGCCGTCGGCGCGGCGCCGCACGCCCTGCGACCACGGCTCGCCCGGGTGGCCCGGCAGCGCGGCGCTCACATGCGCTCCGGCGCGGAGACGCCGAGGAGCCCGAGGCCGTTGGCCAGGACCTGGCGCACGGCGTCGTTGAGCCACAGCCGGGTCCGGTGGGTGTCCGTGACCTCCTCGTCCGGGTACGGCAGCACGCGGCGGTCCTTCTGCTGGTACCACGTGTGGTAGTCGCCCGCGAGCGCCTCGAGGTAGCGCGCGACGCGGTGCGGCTCGCGCAGCTCGGCCGCCTGGGCCACGATGCGCGGGAACTCGGTGAGGCGTCCGATCAGCGCCGCCTCCGACGGGTGGTCGAGCAGCGCCGGGTCGAACCCGTCGGCGCGCGCCACGCCGCGGTCGGCCGCGTTGCGGTCGACGGCCGCGGTCCGCGAGTGCGCGTACTGCACGTAGTAGACGGGGTTCTCGTTCGTCGCCCGGGCGAGGAGGTCGAGGTCCAGGTCGATGCTCGAGTCCGCCGACGAGCGCGCGAGCGAGTACCGCGCGGCGTCGACGCCCACGGCGCCGACGAGGTCGTCGATCGTCAGCACGGTCCCGGCGCGCTTGGACATGCGCACGGGTGCGCCGTCCTTGACGAGGTTGACGAGCTGGCCGATGAGGATCTGCAGGTTCTTGCCCGGCTCGTCGCCGAACGCCGCGCACACGGCCATCATGCGGCCGACGTACCCGTGGTGGTCCGCGCCGAGCATGATGATCACGTCGTCGAAGCCGCGCTCGCGCTTGTCGAGGTAGTAGGCGATGTCGCCCGCGATGTACGCGGCGTGCCCGTCCGACTTGATGACGACACGGTCCTTGTCGTCGCCGAAGTCGGTCGTGCGCAGCCACGTCGCGCCGTCCTTCTCGTAGACGTGGCCGCCCTCGCGCAGGCGTGCGACGGCGCGCTCGACGGCGCCCGACCCGTGGAGCGAGTCCTCGTGGAAGTAGACGTCGAAGTCGACCCCGAACTCGTGCAGCGACGCCTTGATCTCGCCGAACATGCGCTCGACGCCGCGTGCGCGGAACGCCTCCTGAGCCTCGGCGTCGGGCAGCGTGCGCGGGTCGGGCTCGCCGGCCGCGAGCGCCTCGGCGACGACGGCGTCGGCGATCTCGGTGATGTACTCGCCGCCGTACCCGTCCTCGGGCGCCGCCTCGCCCCGTGCCCGCGCGAGCAGCGACCGGGCGAACCGGTCGATCTGGGCGCCGTGGTCGTTGAAGTAGTACTCGCGGGCCACCTCGGCCCCGCTCGCCTCCAGCACGCGCGCGAGCGAGTCGCCCACCGCGGCCCAGCGCACGCCCCCGATGTGGATGGGGCCCGTCGGGTTCGCCGAGACGAACTCGAGGTTGACGCGCGTGCCCGCCTCGGAGTCTCCGCGGCCGTAGGCCGTGCCCGCCTCGACGACCGTGCGCGCGAGCTCGCCCGCCGCGGCGGCGTCCAGGGTGATGTTGAGGAACCCGGGGCCGGCGACGTCGACGGCCTTGACGCCGGGCGTCGCGGCCAGACGCCCCGCGAGGTCCTCCGCGAGCGCGCGAGGCGTGGTGCCGGCCTTCTTCGCGAGCTGCAGCGCGACGTTCGTGGCCCAGTCGCCGTGCTCGCGCTGGCGGGGTCGCTCGACGTGCACGGAGTCCGGGACCGACTCGGCGGGCAGGGCGAGGGTGCCGTCGGCGACGGCGGAGGCCAGGGCAGCGCTCAGCGCGCGGGAGAGCTCGTCGGGGGTCACCAGGCGATCCTACCGAGGCGCGCGCACGAGCCGTCGTGCTCGGAGCACCCGCGGCGTGCTGGTAGTCTCGTGCCTCGCGCCCAGCGGTCGCGTCTCGCCGACGCGACGCAGCGGTGCGCACGCCCTCGTAGCTCAGTGGATAGAGCGTCTGCCTCCGGAGCAGAAGGTCGTAGGTTCGAATCCTATCGAGGGCACCTCTCCCGGCACACGCCGCCTCCTGCGGTGGAGGCGGCCTCCGCGCGCCAGCGCTGGGCACCCGCGCCCTCGCCACCTTCGCTACGGTGGCCTCATGACCGACGGCGGCTACGGCGACTTCGAGTTCGAGCGCCGGTTCCTCGTGCGCGACCTTCCCGCCACGCTGCGCGACGCACCGGCGCTCGTCGTCCAGAGCTACTTCCTCGCCGACGAGGGCTACGCGCTTCGCCTGCGCGCCACCGCCCCCGGGGTGGACGCACCCATGGACGCCGGGACCGACCCGGCCGCCCTCCTCGAGCGGTACGCGTCCGCGGTCGACCTGTGCACCCTGACGGTCAAGGGCCCCATGGCGGGAGGCACGCGGTACGAGGCCGAACGGGTCGTCGACACCGGCGTGGGACTGCAGACGATCCGCCGCGGGGGTGCACGCATCGCCAAGACCCGGTGGTCCGTGTGGCTGGGCGACGACGGCTGGGTCGTCGACGTCTTCGGCGGGGCGAACCACCCGCTGGTCGTGGCGGAGTGCGAGCGGTCGGGGCCGGTCACGGACCTGCAGATCCCGACGTTCTGCGTCACCGAGCTCACCGACGACGCGCGGTTCTCCAACGACGCGCTCGCGAACCGGCCGTACTCCCGCTGGCGTGCCGGCTACGAGGCCGAGCTCGCCGCGTCCGGCCCGCGGTTCCTCCAGGGCTTCGGCCGCAACGAGCGGCTCCAGGGACCGTAGGACGGCTCAGGGTCCGGCGCGCAGGGCCCGAGAACGGGCGACGGGCCTCAGGCCCCGCCCATCTCCTCGACACCCTGCGTGAACTCGAAGTGCCACGGCTCGTAGGCGCCACCGCCGCCTCGCTTGGCCCACGGCGGGTTCGCCCAGCCGTACGTGGTGCCGTTCTCGTTCAGCCACGCGTACACCTCGCGCGACCCGGTCTCGATCGAGCACAGGTCGATGGCGAGCCCCCAGCCGTGCATCGAGGTGCCCGGCCGTGCGGCGAACGCGCCACGGGTGCCCTTGAGCGACACCTGGGTGGACAGCGTGCGGTAGGAGGAGACGAGGCACAGGTCGCGGCCGAAGTTCGCGCGGAACGCCTCGTTGAGCGCCGACAGCGCGACCGCGGCGTCGGGCCGCAGGAAGTCGCCCGGCTGCCACAGCTCGCACAGCCCGTGCGGGTCGAGGTTGCCGTTCGAGCCCGAGGGTCGGACGGTGGGGTCGCACCCGGGGAGCGGCTCACGGTCGAACGACCGGGACGCGGCGGATGTCCGCTCGACGCGCGGGGCGGCGGCGACGCTCTCCGACACGGCCGGTGCGGTCGACGCCGCCGTGGCCAGGTCGAGCGCGCTCGGACCGGCGGGCCCGCGCTCGGCGTCGAACGGCGTCGCGCCGCCGGAGCCGTCGTCCGCGCCCGCGGACAGGGGCATCGCGATCGTCGCGACGGCGAGCGTGCTCAGGACCGCCATGCGCGGGGCCCAGCGGTGCGCGCCCGTGACCTGGGCCGGGGTGCGGCGCGAACGACGCGTGCCCTGCTCGGCCTCGCGACGGGCCCGACGGGACTCGAGGACGGGGGTGCCGGACTCCTGCGACTCCACCCGCCACCTGCCTCTCCACGTTCCTGACCGCCCCTGGGACCAGCCCTCACGGGCCGATCAATCACGGAACAGTAACGAAGCACTCGGACGTTTCCAAGTCCGCTGCTCACAGCCGTGTAAGACGTCGCCCGGCGGTCAGTACGGGCGGCGCTGCATCGCGTCGCGCACCTCGCCCACGAGCTCCTCCAGGATGTCCTCGAGGAAGACCACGCCACGCGTGCCGTCCGCGCCGTCGACGCGCGCGAGGTGCGCCCCGGAGCGCTGCATCGCGCGCAGCGCGTCCTCGACCTCGTCGCCGGGCGCCGCCACCGCGAGCGCGCGCACCCGCCATCCCGGCACCGGGCGCCCCCGCGTCGCCTCGTCCGCGTAGAGGACGTCCTTGACGTGCAGGTAGCCCGCCAGCGCTCCGTCCGCGTCCACGACCGGGAACCGGGAGAAGCCCGTCCGGGCGACGAGGCGCTCCACGTCGTCGGGCGTGCAGCCCTCGGCGAGCGTGACGAGCCGCGCCACGGGGACCATGACGTCCGCCGCCGTCCGCTCGGAGAACTCGATCGCCCCCGAGAGCAGCCCCTGCTCGTCGCGCAGCACCCCCTCGGCCTGCGACCGCTCGACGATGGACTGCACCTCCTCGGCGGTGAACGCGGACGCCACCTCGTCGCGCGGCTCGACGCCCGTCGCGCGCACCACGTGGTTGGCGAGCCAGTTGAGCGCGCCGATCACGGGCCGCAGGGCCCGGCCGATCCACACGAGCGGCGGGCCGAACCACATCACCGCCGCGTCCGGCCCCGCGACCGCGAGGTTCTTCGGCACCATCTCGCCGAGCACGACGTGCAGGTACACGACGACCGAGAGCGCGAGGACGAAGGCGATCGGGTGCGCGAGGGCGGTGCTCACGCCGAGCGCGTGCAGCGGCTCCTCGACGAGGTGCGCGAGAGCCGGCTCGGCGACGATCCCGAGCCCGGTCGAGCAGACCGTCACGCCGAGCTGCGCGCACGCGAGCATGAGCGACACGTGCTCCATGGCCCACAGCACCGTCTGCGCGCGCCGGTCCCCCTGCGCGGCCCGCGGCTCGATCGCGGAGCGGCGGGCCGAGATGACCGCGAACTCGGCGCCGACGAAGAACGCGTTCCCGGCGAGCAGCAGCAGGCCCACGAGCAGGGCCGTCGTCGAGCTCATCGCGCCGCCTCCTCGGGGACCGCGCGCACCCCGACCCGCTCGACGCGCCGGCCCTCCATGGCCTCGACGCGCACGGCCACCCGGTCCCCGCCCCGCCCGACGCGGACCTCGTCGCCGGGCTCGGGCACCCGCCCGAGCCGGGACATGACGAGGCCCCCGAGCGTCTCGTACGCGCCGTCGTCCGGGACGTGCAGGCCCGTCACCTCGGTGAGCTCGTCGGGGCGCATGACGCCGGGCACGAGCCAGGAGCCGTCGGCGCGCCGGGCGGCCCCCGCGCGCCGCGGGTCGTGCTCGTCGGCGACGTCGCCCACGAGCTCCTCGACGACGTCCTCGAGCGTCACGACGCCCGACGTGCCGCCGTACTCGTCGACGACGACCGCCATCTGCAGCCCGAGGCCGCGCAGCTCGACGAGCAGCGGCCCGAGCCGGACGGTCTCGGGGACGCGAGGTGCGTCGACCATGAGCGCGGCGGCAGGGACCTCGTCGCGGCGGTCGTGCGGCACCGCCACGGCGCGTCGCAGGTGCACGAGCCCCACGACGTCGTCGCGGTCGTCGCCGATGACCGGGAAGCGGGAGTGACCCGTCCGGCGCGCGGCGTCGACGACGTCGGCCGCGGTCGCGTCGCGCCCGACGACGACCATGCGCATGCGGTCGGTCATGACGTCGACCGCGGAGAGCTGCTCGAGCTCGATCGAGTTCGTCAGCAGGGTCGCGACGGAGACGTCGAGCGTGCCCTCCGCGGCCGAGCGGCGCACGAGGGACGCGAGCTCCGACGCGGACCGGGCGCCCGACAGCTCCTCGCGCGGCTCGACCCCGACGCGGCGCAGGATCGCGTTCGCGGACCCGTTGAGCACCACGACCACGGGGCGGAACAGCCGCGTGAACTGCCGCTGGAGCGGCACCACCTGGCGCGCGGTCGCGTACGGCGCGCTGAGCGCGTAGTTCTTCGGGATCAGCTCGCCGAACAGCATGGAGAACAGGTTCACCAGGACGAGCGCGAGGACCCCGGCCAGCACGGCGGCGACCGTCTCGCCCAGCGCCGTGCGGCCGAGCGCGCCGCCGACCAGCGACAGCAGCGCCGGCTGGGCGGTGTAGCCGAGGAGGATCGTGGTGATGGTGATCCCGACCTGCGCCGAGCTCAGCTCGGTCGACAGGTGGCGCAGGCCTGCACGGACGCTGCGGTCGCGCCGGTCGCCGCCGCGCCCGGGTCTGTCCCCCTCCTCGTCGTCGCCCGCACCCACCACGCCGGGGTCGAGCGTGACCAGGGAGAACTCGCTCGCCACGAAGACGGCGGTACCTGCTGTGAGGAGCACCCCGAGCGCGACCATCACCCAGTCGCCTAGCACGAGGTGCTCCACCGATATCGACCGCTGCTGCTCATCGTGCGCACGATGCTAGCGACCGTGGGCGGGTCCGCACGGGGGCCCTGCGGATATCCGTCCGACCTGGGCCGACGTGTGCCAGGCTGTATCCCATGGCAGATCCGAGGTCAGCGAGCGCATACCCCACCGGTGCGGGTGCAGGCACGGCGGCGAGCCGGACCCCCGCCCCGCCCGCAGGTCAGCCGGGCCAGCAGACCGCCACGGTCCTCGTCGTCGAGGACGAGCCGGCGATCGCCACGGCCATCGCCCAGCGGCTCAGCGCGGAGGGCTGGCGCGTCGAGGTCGCGCGCGACGGACTGTCGGGCGTGGACGCCGCGCACCGCCTGCGGCCGGACGTCATCGTGCTCGACGTCATGCTCCCGGGCATCGACGGGCTCGAGGTGACGCGGCGCATCCAGGCCGAGCAGCCCGTGCCGATCCTCATGCTCACGGCGCGCGACGACGAGACCGACATGCTCATCGGGCTCGGCGTGGGCGCGGACGACTACATGACGAAGCCGTTCTCGATGCGCGAGCTCGTCGCGCGGCTCAAGGCGCTGCTGCGCCGCGTGGACCGCGCCGCCCAGGCCGTGAACGCGACGCCGACCGAGCCGCCGATGGTCGTGGGCGACGTGACGATCGACAAGGCGCAGCGCCGCGTCCACCGCTCCGGCGAGGAGGTGCACCTGACGCCGACGGAGTTCGAGCTGCTCGTCATGCTCGCGAGCTCCCCGAGGACGGTGCTCACCCGGGAGCGCCTGCTCGCCGAGGTCTGGGACTGGGCCGACGCCAGCGGGACCCGCACCGTCGACTCGCACATCAAGGCGCTGCGCCGCAAGCTCGGGGCGGACCTCATCCGCACCGTGCACGGCGTGGGCTACGCGTTCGAGCCGCCCGCAGGATGACGTCGTCCCCCGACGGTCCGGACCGGGCCGGCACCCCGACCCACCGCACGTACGCCCGGCGACCGCACCTGCCGGACGTGCGCCCGCTCGACTCGCTGCGGTCGCTCAAGATCAAGCTCGGGGTGCTCGTCGCCGCGACGGTCACGCTCGCGGTGCTCATCACGTGGATCGGGCTGCAGAACCAGCTGGGGCCGTCGCGCACGTTCCCGCTCGCGATCGTCCTGTCGCTCCTGCTGACGCAGGTCCTCGCGCGCGGCATGACGTCACCGCTGCGCGACATGACGGCCGCCGCGCGCGCGATGGCCGACGGCGACTACAGCCGCCGCGTGCGCGCCACGAGCCGGGACGAGGTGGGCCAGCTCGCCGTCGCCTTCAACGTCATGGCCGAGGACCTCGCGACGAGCGACCAGGTGCGGCGGGAGCTCATCGCGAACGTGTCGCACGAGCTGCGCACGCCCGTGGCGGCGCTCCAGGCGCAGCTGGAGAACGTCGTCGACGGCGTCACGGAGCCCACGCCGGCGACGATGGAGATGGCCCTCGCCCAGACGGAGCGCCTGACCCGCCTGGTCGCGTACCTGCTCGACCTCTCGCGCCTCGAGGCCGGTGCGGCCGACCTCAACATCACCGAGATCGACGTCGGCGACTTCCTCGAGGAGAACGCCGAGGCCGTGTCGATGGTCGACGCCGCGAAGGGGCTGCGGTACGTCGTCGACGTGACCCCGCCCGACCTCGTCCTCGAGGCGGACCGGGAGCGCCTGCACCAGGTCGTGGTGAACCTCCTGCAGAACGCGATCCGGCACTCCCCCCACGGCGGGGAGATCCGGCTCGAGGCCTACCCGGTCGACGACGACGTCGTCCTCGAGGTCGTGGACGACGGCCCGGGCATCGCGAAGGAGGACCGCGAGCGCATCTTCGAGCGCTTCGCGCGCGCGAGCGCGACGGGGTCGCACGCGGTGCCCGGTTCCACGACGGGCGGGACCGGCATCGGCCTCGCGATCGTCCGCTGGGCGGTGGACCTGCACGGGGGTCGCGTCGAGGTGGCGGACTCGCGGCACGGCGCGACGATGCGTGTGACGCTGCCCGCGCGACCGCACGTGGTGCCCGCTGGCGAGGACGCCGACCCGGACGGCGGCACCTGACCGACCCGCAGTGATATCCGTCACACCGAGGTGCCGAGATACCCGGCGATGGCCTGGGAATCCGGGATCTTGCTCGCAGACAGCACGGTCGTTGCACCCCGTTTGCCTCGGCCAGACGTCGGAGCAGACCTCACCCCGGACGACCCTCGTGGCGACGGTCGAGCGGGCGCCCGAGGGCATACGCTGGAGAGGTCCGGAGGACTACCGGACGAGTCTGTGCCGGGGCGCGCCGCCGTCTCGTCGACACGTGCCGACACGACTGCGACCGACAGCGACCTGTGGTGAAAGTGGGCGATCCGCGCGTGTCCCCGAAGGCTGAGTCAGAGGCGATCAGCGACGCAAGCTCCGTGTTCGGAGCGAACGAGTGGCTCGTCGACGAGCTCTACGAGCAGTACCTCCAGGACAAGCACGCGGTGGACCCCGCGTGGTGGGACTTCTTCGAGGACTACCGGCCGGCGGAGGACGGGGAGGACGACGCGGCGACCGCGTCGGACCGTCCCGGGTCCCCGACGAACGGCGCCGCGCGCGCGAGCGCTCCGGCCGCTCCCCCGCAGGAGGACGCCGGTCGGAAGGCCCAGCCGGCCCGCCAGGCCGCGGTGACCGACGGCTCCGCGGCCGCCGAGGCCACCCAGCCCGTCCGGCCGAGGACGCTGCCCGCGGACCCCGAGGTGAACGCGGCGGCCGAGGCCGTGCGCGCCGCCGAGCCGGTCGCGACGGCGCAGCCCGCGACCGCCCCCTACGCGCAGGTCCCCGCGCGCAAGGTCCCGGGCGCGGCGAGCGACGAGGGCGAGCCCGTCGACGACGTGCAGAAGCTCCGCGGCCCCGCGGCGCGCGTCGTGACGAACATGGAGTCGAGCCTGCAGGTGCCGACGGCGACGTCCGTGCGCGCCGTGCCGGCCAAGCTCATGGTCGACAACCGGATCGTCATCAACAACCACCTCGCGCGCGGCCGCGGCGGCAAGATCTCCTTCACGCACCTCATCGGCTTCGCGCTGGTGGAGGCGCTCGCCGACATGCCGGTGATGAACGCGAGCTACACCGAGCTCGACGGCAAGCCGGCCGTCAACCAGCCCGCGCACGTGAACTTCGGCCTCGCGATCGACCTCGCCAAGCCCGACGGCTCGCGCCAGCTCCTCGTCCCGAGCATCAAGAAGGCCGAGACGATGGACTTCGCGCAGTTCTGGTCAGGGTACGAGGACCTCGTGCGCCGCGCGCGCGGGAACAAGCTCGGCGTCGACGACTTCGCGGGCACCACGATCTCGCTGACCAACCCCGGCGGCATCGGCACCGTCCACTCCGTGCCGCGCCTCATGCAGGGCCAGGGCACGATCATCGGCGTCGGCGCGATGGACTACCCGGCGGAGTTCGCCGGGGCCTCGACCGAGCGCCTCGCCCGCCTCGGCATCTCGAAGGTCCTGACGATCACGTCGACCTACGACCACCGGATCATCCAGGGCGCGCAGTCGGGCGAGTTCCTGCGCATCCTGTCGAACAAGCTCATCGGCGAGGACGGCTTCTACGACCGCGTGTTCGCGGCGCTGCGCATCCCGTACGAGCCGGTGCGCTGGGTCCGCGACAACACGACGGACGCGGAGATCGAGGCGGCGAAGCCGGCGAAGATCGCCGAGCTGATCCACTCCTACCGCTCGCGCGGGCACCTCATGGCGGACACCGACCCGCTCGCGTACCGCCAGCGCAAGCACGGCGACCTCGACATCCAGAACCACGGCCTCACGCTGTGGGACCTGGACCGCACCTTCCCGACGGGCGGGTTCGGCGGCAAGCAGAAGTCGTCGCTGCGCGACGTGCTCGGCCTGCTGCGCGACTCGTACTGCCGCACGGTCGGCGTCGAGTACATGCACCTCGCGGACCGCGCGCAGCGCAAGTGGCTGCAGGAGCGCCTCGAGTCCGGCTACGCCCGCACCCCGCGCGAGGACCAGCTGCGCATCCTGCGCCGCCTGAACTCCGCCGAGGCGTTCGAGACGTTCCTCCAAACGAAGTTCGTCGGGCAGAAGCGCTTCTCGCTCGAGGGCGGCGAGTCCCTCATCCCGCTGCTCGACGCGATCCTGTCGAAGGCCGCCGAGAACGGGCTGGACGAGGTCGGCATCGGCATGGCGCACCGCGGGCGCCTGAACGTGCTCGCGAACATCGCGGGCAAGAGCTACGCGCAGATCTTCGCGGAGTTCGAGGGCAACCTCGACCCCAAGAGCGTGCAGGGCTCGGGCGACGTGAAGTACCACCTCGGCACGGAGGGCACGTTCACCGCCGAGTCGGGTGCCACGACCAAGGTGTACCTCGCGGCGAACCCGTCGCACCTCGAGGCGGTCGATCCCGTGCTCGAGGGCATCGTGCGCGCGAAGCAGGACCGCATCGACCTCGGCGGCGACGGCTTCTCGGTGCTGCCCATCCTCATCCACGGCGACGCGGCGTTCGCCGGTCAGGGTGTCGTCCCCGAGGTGCTCAACCTCGCGCAGCTGCGCGGGTACCGCACGGGCGGCACGGTCCACCTGGTCGTCAACAACCAGGTCGGCTTCACCACCGGGCCCTCGTCGTCGCGCTCGACGACGTACGCGACCGACGTGGCCAAGGGCTACCAGGTCCCGATCTTCCACGTGAACGGCGACGACCCGGAAGCCTGCGTGCGCGTGGCCGAGCTGGCGTTCGCGTTCCGCGAGCAGTTCGACCGCGACGTCATCATCGACCTCATCTGCTACCGCCGCCGCGGGCACAACGAGGGCGACGACCCGTCGATGACGCAGCCGCTCATGTACAACCTCATCGAGGCGAAGCGCTCCGTCCGCAAGCTCTACACGGAGAACCTCGTCGCCCGCGGGGACATCACGCTCGAGGAGGCCGAGCACGTCCTGCAGGACTACCAGGCCCAGCTCGAGCGGGTGTTCACCGAGACGAAGGAGGGCGGCTGGACGCCTCCCGCCTCGTCCGAGCCCGTCGCCGGCCTGGAGCGTCCGGAGTCCCAGCGTGAGGACGCCGGCACGATGGTCGGCTGGCGCACCGCTGTCGACGCGTCCGTCGTCGAGCGCATCGGACAGGTGCACGTCGCGCCGCCCGAGGGCTTCACCGTGCACCCCAAGCTCGCGCAGCTCCTCGAGAAGCGCCGGCAGATGGCCGTCGAGGGCGGCATCGACTGGGGCTTCGGCGAGCTCGTCGCCTTCGGCTCCCTGCTCATGGAGGGCACCCCGGTGCGCCTCGCCGGCCAGGACTCGCGCCGCGGCACGTTCGTGCAGCGCCACGCGGTGCTGCACGACCGCGAGACGGGCGCCGAGTGGACGCCGCTGCTCTACCTCTCGGCGGACCAGGCGAAGTTCTGGGTCTACGACTCCTCGCTCTCGGAGTACGCGGCGCTCGGGTTCGAGTACGGGTACTCCGTCGAGCGCCCGGACGCGCTCGTCCTCTGGGAGGCCCAGTTCGGCGACTTCGTCAACGGCGCCCAGACGGTCATCGACGAGTTCATCTCGTCGGCCGAGCAGAAGTGGGGCCAGTACTCGTCCGTCGTCATGCTCCTGCCGCACGGGTACGAGGGGCAGGGACCGGACCACTCGTCGGCACGCATCGAGCGGTTCCTCCAGCTCGCCGCCGAGGAGAACGTGACGGTCGCCCAGCCGTCGACCCCCGCGTCGTACTTCCACCTGCTGCGCCGCCAGGCGTACGACCGCCCGCGCCGTCCCCTCGTCGTCTTCACGCCGAAGCAGCTGCTGCGCCTCAAGGCGGCCGCCTCGCCCGTGGAGGAGTTCACGCAGGGCACGTTCCGGCCGGTGATCGGGGACGCGTCGACGGACCCGGCGAAGGTGGACCGCGTGCTGCTCTGCACGGGCCGCGTCTACTACGACCTGCTCGCCGAGCGCACCAAGCGCGGTGACGACGCCACGGCGATCGTGCGGCTCGAGCAGCTCTACCCGCTCGACGTCGAGGCGATCCGTGCCGAGATCGCGCGGTACGGCGACGCCGAGGTCGTGTGGGTGCAGGACGAGCCCGAGAACCAGGGGGCGTGGTCCTTCATCCACATCAACCTGCCGGACGACCTGCCGCGCGTGCGCGTCGTCTCCCGCCCCGCGTCGGCCTCCACGGCCGCCGGTACGGCGAAGAAGCACCAGGCCGAGCAGGCGGTGCTCCTCGAGCAGGCGTTCACGCGCTGACCGCGGCTCCCTGAGCACGACGAAGGCCTCCTCCCGTCCGGGAGGAGGCCTTCGTCGTCAGCGGCTCACCAGCGGTCGTGGATCTTCTCGCGCAGGTAGGTGTCGTAGATCTCGCGCACGCCGGACGCGAACAGCGGGCCGAGCACGTCGGCCGAGCCCGCGCCCGCGTTGGCACGCGCCTGGTCGGCGTTGCGCGCCCCGGGGATGACCGTGGACACGCCGGGCTGCTGCCACACCCACGCGATCGCGGCCTGGGCGGGGGTGAGGGTCTCTCCCAGGGTGTCGTGCACGAGGGCCGTGAAGTCCTCGGCGGCCCGCACGCCCGTCTCGTAGTCGACCCCCGAGAACGTCTCCCCGACGTCGAACGCGCTGCCGTCGCGGTTGTAGGTGCGGTGGTCGTCCTCGGCGAACGTCGTCTCGCGCGTGTACCGGCCGGAGAGCAGGCCGGAGGCGAGCGGGACCCGGGCGATGATGCCCACCCCGGCGTCGGACGCGGCCGGGAGCACCGCGTCGAGAGGCTTCAGCCGGAACGCGTTGAGGATGATCTGGACGCTCGCGACGTTCGGCCGGGCGATCGCGGTGAGCGCCTCGTCGACCGTCTCGACGCTCACGCCGTAGGACGCGATCGCGCCCTCGGCGACGAGGGTGTCCAGGGCGTCGTAGACCTCGTCGCGCGAGAAGACCGCCGTCGGCGGCGTGTGCAGCTGCACGAGGTCGAGACGCTCGGTGCGCAGGTTGCGGCGCGAGCGGTCGGTCCACTCGCGGAACGCCGCGAGCGTGAAGCTCTCCGGGTCCTGCGGTCCGCGCCGGCCCATCTTCGTGGCGACCGTCACCGGGTGCCCCGGGTTGTCGGCGAGGTAGGCGCCGATGACCTGCTCGCTGCGGCCGTCCCCGTAGACGTCCGCGGTGTCGAAGAACGTGACGCCCGCCTCGACCGACGCGTCGAGCACCGCACGGGCGTCGTCCTCGTCGACGTCTCCCCAGTCGGCGCCGAGCTGCCACGTCCCCAGCCCCACCACCGAGACGAGACGTCCCGTGCGTCCGAGCACCCGTCGTTCCATCGTTCCTCCTCGTGCTGCCACGGACGCGATGGTGCACGCGCCCCGGCCCCGAGTCTGACGGGCGGACGCCGGACGTGCACCCCGCAACGCCGAGTAGCGTATGTGGGCGTGAACACCGACGCTCCCTCCGGCGCCCAGCTGCGCATCGTCCACGGCGACCACGTCGCCACGATCACCGAGGTCGGGGCGGCGGTGCGCGAGTACGCCGTCGCGGGTCGTCCCGTCTTCGTGCCGTTCGCCGAGGACGAGGTCTCCCCCGCCTTCAACGGAGCCGTCCTCCTGCCGTGGCCGAACCGCCTGCGCGACGGGCAGTACGAGATCGACGGCACGTCCTACCAGGTGCCCGTGACCGAGTTCCGACGCAGCACCGCCCTGCACGGCCTCGCGTGCTGGCAGCGCTGGCAGGTCGTCGAGCACGAGGCCGCGACGGTCTCCCTCGAGCTGCGGCTCGTCCCCACGCCCGGCTACCCGTTCGCGCTCGTCTCCCGCGTCACGTACTCGCTCGACGACGACGGGCTGCGCGTGCACGTGCGCACGACCAACGCCGGCCGCGGCACCGCGCCGTACGGGGTGGGCTTCCACCCGTGGCTCTCGCCCGACGGCGCCGACCTCGACGACTGCACGATCCGCCTCGACGCGACGTCACGCGTCACGACGGACGACCGGCTGCTGCCCACCGGCACCGAGCCGGTCGCGGGAGCGTACGACCTGCGCGAGACGCGCTCGCTGCGCGGCGTCGACCTCGACGACGCGTACGTGGACGTGACCCGCGACGACGCGGGCCTGTCGTGGATCCGTCTGGGCGCTCCCGACGGCAGCACGGCCGCCGTCTGGATGGACCGCTCGATGGACACGTGGCAGATCTGCACGGGCGACCACGTGGGCGACGTGGCGTTCCGGCGCTCCGGCGTCGCGGCGGAGCCCATGAGCTGCATCGCCGACGCGTTCCGCACCGGCGACCGGCTCGTGCGCCTCGCGCCCGGCGACACGCACGAGGTCACGTGGGGCGCCACGCTCCTGCGGTCCTGACCGACACGCCGGACGAACCGGACGGGTTGGCCTGCCGCTCGCGGCGTCGGGGACAATGGCGCGTGTGGAGGACGCGGCACAGCGAGAAGTTCGGATCTGCGTCGTCGGCGACGAGCTGAGCGCCGGCGTCGGGGACGCCAAGGCCCTGGGGTGGGCGGGGCGCGTCGTCGCGCGCACCCGCTTCCCGCGGCCGGCGCACGTCTTCCCGCTCGCGATCCCCGGCGAGACGACCACCGCGCTGAGCCAGCGCTGGGAGGTCGAGACGGCGCGGCGCTTCTCGCCCGAGCCGGACGCGGACAACCGCCTCGTCATCGGTCTCGGCCGCCACGACCTCGACGCCGGCCTCTCGGTCGCACGCTCGCGCCTCAACCTCGCCAACGTGCTCGACGTGGCCGAGTCCCGGCGGCTGCCCGTGTTCGTCGTCGGGCCGCCGCCGGGGCGTCCCCAGGACGCGGACCGGCTCGCCGAGCTGTCGAACGCGTTCGCGGACGTCGCGAACCGGCGGCGCGTGCCCTACGTCGACACGTTCAGCCCGCTCGTCACGCACGAGCAGTGGCTCGCGGACCTCGCGCAGAGCGGCGACGGCTACCCCGGGCAGGCGGGCTACGGCCTCATGGCCTGGCTCGTGCTGCACACGGGCTGGCACGCGTGGCTGGGCCTGCCCGACGACACCGCCTGACGGGGCCCTGTCAGGCGCGCGAGACCGCGAGGTCCCCGGACACGGTGCTCGTGGACACGTACGCCGCGCCGACCCCGGGCTGCTCGGCGGGCCGGTCGGCGTGGTCGACCGTCGTCGTGCGCCGGGCCGAGCTCTGCAGGCGCACCCCGTCGAGCGAGACGGTCCCGGTGACGCTGCGCGCCCGGACGTTCACGGGCGTGGCCGCGCCGAGGCGCACGCCGACGTCGCCGGAGACGGTGCGCGCGTCGACGAGGGGGGTGCTCTCGCGGGCGACCACCTCGACGGCGCCCGTCACGGTGCTCACCGACACGCGGCCGAGCGACCCGGTGATCGTGACCGCGCCCGACGCGGTGCTGACGCGCGCGTCACCGACGTGCTCGGCGACCTCGACCGCGGCGGACGCCGACCGGACGGCGACCGGTCCCGTGCTGCCCTGGACCCGCACGGGACCGGTCGCCGTCGTCACGGTCAGGTCTCCCGCGGCGCCGGTCACGGCCGTCGCGGCGCGGACGGTGCCGACCTTCACGGGCACGCCGGCCGGGACGACGAGCCGCACGACCGCGCGGTCCTTGTCGCGCACGCCCTTGGCGCGGTCGACGAGGCCCTCGACCCCGGCGAAGTCGTAGCCGACGTGCAGCTCGCCGTCGTGCGCGCTGACGAGCAGCGGTCGGCCGGACACCTCCGTGACCTCGACGTGCGCGCCGGTGTCCCGGCCGGGGTCGGCGACGACGTCCACCGACCCGTCGGTCAGCTGGACGACGACGCGGCGCGCCTCGGCGACGTCGACGTCCTGCGGGGCGGTGATGGTCCACGACTCGGTGCTCATGCGGTGTCTCCTTCGGTGGGGTGGCGGGTTCACGGCAGGGTCGCCCGGACCGCGCGGCGTGCGCCGTCGAGGACGGCGCGCAGGGTGTCGAGCGTGAGGTCGGTGAGCGCGTCCGCGGAGGCCGCACGACGCAGGTCGGAGCGCAGGTCGTCCCGGAACCGGCGCAGGAGGACGTCGGCCTCGGCGCGGCGGTCGGCCGAGCCGGTGCCGGACGCCGTGCCGTCGCCGCGCGGGCGGGCGCGCACGCCCTGCGCGGCCGCCGCGAGCTCGGCCCGCAGCCCGTCGAGCGTGCCGTGCACGTCGGCACGCAGCGCCTCCGCGTGCCGTCGCACGGTCGCGGCGACGTCCCGCTCGAGGGCGGCGAGGTCGGCACGCCGGGCCTCGACCTCGGCACGTCCGGCGGGCGTCAGCGTGTACGTCGCCGTGCGCCCGGTGTCGGTGCGGCGCACGAGCCCGTCCGCCTCGAGCCGCGCGAGGCGCGGGTAGATCGTCCCGGCGCTCGGCCGGTACGTGCCGCCGAACCGCGCCGAGAGCTCGGTGATGAGCTCGTAGCCGTGCCGGGGGCCGGCGGCGAGCAGCGCGAGGAGGTACAGGCGCAGCTGGCCGTGCGCGAAGACGGAGGCCATCAGCAGTCTCGTCGTCCCGCCGGCGGCGGCGTGGCAGCGGTCATCGGCTCTCCGCCTCCTCGTCACCGGCGCTCGGGCGTCGCCCGCTCGCGACGCACCGCGTCAGGTCAGACACGATATATCGCGTCCTGCGGACGGGCAAGGGGTCGCGTGTGGGACGATGGTCGGCGGACCGGGCACGCCGAGCACGCCGAGCACGGCCGGCCCGAGAACGGCAGCACCGCCGACGACTCCCGAGCACCTAGGAGATCACCATGAGCAAGCGCGGACGCAAGCGTCGCAGCCGCAAGGGCAACGCCGCGAACCACGGCAAGCGCCCCAACGCCTGAGGCGAGCAGCACGAAGGGCCCGGACCGACGTCGTCGGTCCGGGCCCTTCGTCGCTGGGGGCGCCTCGGCCGTCGGCCGGCGGTCGCCCGCGGTGGCTCAGCGGTGCTCGGTGACCGTGGTGGTCGACACGACGGTGGTCGTCGAGACGGACGTGGTCGTCGTCGACATGATCGTCAGCTGCGCGTGGATGCGCTCGCGCAGGCCCACCGGCGCCTGCTCGTGGCAGGAGCGACGCACCAGGCGCTTGACGAGCTCCTCGATGCTCAGCTCGGCCAGGCACGGCGAGCAGTGGGCGACGTGCGCGCGCATGCGCAGCTCGTCCTCCGGCGTCATCTCCGAGTCCAGGTACTCGTAGAGGTGCGTGAGCGCGTGCTCGCACTCCGACTCGCCCCCGGTGGCGTGCGGGATCGGCGTCACCGGCTCCCCCGCCGCTCCCGGCTGCAGGGTCCCCGCGTCCTGCGCCCAGCGCTCCGACGTGCTCACGACTCACCTCCAGGAGCCTTGGCCCCTACCAGTCCTCGTCTCGCGGCGTAGTCCGCCAGCAGCTCGCGCAGCTGGCGCCTGCCCCGGTGCAGGCGGGACATGACCGTACCGATCGGTGTCCCCATGATCTCCGCGATCTCCTTGTACGGGAAGCCCTCGACGTCGGCGTAGTACACGACCATGCGCCGGTCCTCGGGCAGCTCCTGCAGCGCGCGCTTGACGTCCGTGTCGGGCAGCCGGTCGAGGGCCTCCGCCTCGGCGGAGCGCAGCCCCTGCGACGTGTGCGACGCCGCGCGCGCGATCTGCCAGTCCTCGACGTCGTCCGTCTGGGCCTGCTGCGGCTCGCGCTGCTTCTTGCGGTACGTGTTGATGAACGTGTTCGTCAGGATCCGGTACAGCCAGGCCTTGAGGTTCGTGCCCGGCCGGTACTGGTGGAAGGCCGCGAAGGCCTTGGCGAACGTCTCCTGCACGAGGTCCTCGGCGTCCGACGGGTTGCGCGTCATGCGCAGCGCCGCGGAGTAGAGCTGGTCGAGGTACTGCAGCGCGTCGCGCTCGAACCGCGCGGCGCGTGCGGCGTCGTCCTCCGCCTCGGGCGCGCGGTGGGTGTCCGTGTCGTCGTCGGCCGGGGCCGCGCCGTCGCTCCGCCCGGGCAGCGCGGCACCGGGCGTCGGCGACGACGCCTCGTCGGGGCCCTCGGAGGTTCGCTCAGTCATCGTCCACGAGCCTAGCCCTCCGTGGGGCCGCTCGTTCGCTGGAGCGCCACGGTGGGACGGACGGGTGGACCAGGCCGCGGCGAAGGCCTCGTCCGGGGTGGCCGGACGGGCCGCCGGGGCGGCGGTTCGCAGGGCGTCGAGCAGGAGGGTCACGCGTGGTGCAACGACGACCTGCCGCCACCCATTCCCGCCGTGAGGGCACCGGTCGCGACGCCGGGTGCCCGTGGGTGGCGCGGCCGCCGGGGTCGCGGCAGGCTGAGAGTCTTCCGCTACCGAAGGAGTGATCCGATGCTGCTGCGTCACGTCGCGAGGCCCATGCTCGCCTCCTGGTTCGTCTACGAGGGCGTCCAGACCGCGCGGAAGCCCACCGAGCACGTGCGAGCCGCGCGTGACGGCGTCGAGCTGGTCGAGCGCACCGCGGGCGTCGACGCGTCCCTGAGCGAGTCCCAGGTCACCACCCTCGTGCGGGCGCACGGCGCCGCGACCGCCGTCGCCGGCCTGTGCCTCGGGCTCGGCAAGGCGCCGCGCACCGCGGCGCTCGCGCTCGCCGTGCTGACCCTCCCCCTCGCCGTCGTGAACCAGCCGTTCACCACGCGCGGCCCCGAGCGCCAGGAGCGCACACGGAAGTTCGTCACGAACCTCGGCGCCATCGGCGCGGCGCTCATCGCGGGCGCCGACTACGAGGGACGCCCGGGCGTGCAGTGGCGGCTCGCGAAGGCGCGTCACGACCTGGCCGTCACCGCCCACGCGAAGCAGGACGCGGTGGTGGCCGGCACCAAGGGCGCGGCCCACGGCGTGGCGGGGACCGCCAAGGGCGTCGCGGGCACCGCCAAGGGAGCGGCCAAGGGCGCGAAGGGCACCGTCACCGGGAGGACCAAGGGCGCCAAGAGCGCCACCAAGGGGTTCCAGCGCACCGCGAAGGGTCTCGGGAAGGGCGCCGGCAAGGCGGCGAGGCGTGCGGCGGGCGCGAAGGCGGCCTGACCCCACGGCGCGCGTCCGCCGGCCGGGTGGCCCGTCGCCGCGCGCGACGGCTCCACTAGCCTGGGCACCATGACCGACGCGCGCCCCTCCGCCCCCGCCCCCGTCGAGCCCGAGGGGTGGGCCGCGCCGGTGGCGGACGGACCGCTCGACGCGACGGTCGAGGTGCCGGGGTCGAAGTCGCTCACCAACCGCCTGCTCGTGCTCGCGGCGCTCGCCGACGGGCCCGGCGTCCTGCGCGGCGCGCTGCGCAGCCGTGACGCCGACCTCATGGCGGCCGGCCTGCGTGCCCTCGGCGTCGACGTCGCCGAGGGCACGTCGCCGAGCGAGCTGCGCGTCGCGCCCGGGCCGCTGCGCGGGCCCGCCGAGGTCGACTGCGGGCTCGCGGGCACCGTGATGCGGTTCCTGCCGCCCGTGGCCGCGCTCGCGGACGGCGCCGTGCGGTTCGACGGCGACCCCGGCGCACGCGTGCGCCCCATGGGTCCCGTGCTCGCCGCCCTCGGCGCGCTCGGCGTGGGCGTCGCCGGCGACGGGCCGGGCACGCCCACGACCCTCCCGTTCACGGTCCGCGGGCGCGGCCGCGTGCGGGGCGGCTCCGTCGACGTCGACGCGTCCGCCTCGAGCCAGTTCGTCTCCGGGCTGCTCCTCGCCGCCGCGCGGTACGACCAGGGCCTGACCCTGCGGCACGTCGGCACGACGCTGCCGAGCATGCCCCACATCGACATGACGGTCGAGGTGCTGCGCGAGGTCGGCGTCGAGGTCGACGACTCCCGTCCCGCCATCTGGCGCGTGGAGCCGGGGCCGATCGCCGCGCGCGACGTCCAGGTCGAGCCGGACCTGTCCAACGCCGGGCCGTTCCTCGCCGCCGCGCTCGTCGCGGGCGGCACGGTGCGCGTCCCGGGGTGGCCCACGACGACGACGCAGCCCGGTGCGATGCTCGGCGACCTGCTCACCGCGATGGGCGGCACGGCGCACCTCGAGGACGGCGTCATGACGGTCACGGGGACCGGCGAGGTCCGCGGCGTCGACGTCGACCTGCACGCCGCCGGCGAGCTCGCCCCGACGATCGCCGCGCTCGCCGCCCTCGCCGACTCCCCCAGCCGGCTGCGCGGCATCGCGCACCTGCGCGGCCACGAGACCGACCGGCTCGCGGCGCTCGCCGCGGAGATCACGCGCCTGGGAGGCCGGGCGGAGGAGACGCGCGACGGGCTCGTCATCACGCCGCGACCGCTGCACGGCGCGACGTTCCGCACGTACCACGACCACCGCATGGCCACCTCGGCGGCGCTGCTCGGGCTGCGCGTGCCGGGCGTCGTCGTCGAGAACGTGGGGACCACCGCGAAGACGCTGCCCGGCTTCGACGGGATGTGGGCGCGCATGCTCGGCGCGCAGGCCTCCCCGGCACCCGCCGGGCCGGCCGAGGGGGCGGCGACCCGCTGATGGCGCGCCGCGTGCCCGACGAGTCGGACTTCCGCGCCCGCCCGGGCAAGCGAGGGAGCCGGCCGCGCACCAAGCAGCGGCCCGAGCACGCGGACGCGGTCACGGGCTTCGTGACCGGTGTGGACCGGGGTCGCTACACGCTGCTGGTCGACGACGGCACCGGGGACGAGCGCACCGTCGTCGCGATGAAGGCGCGCGAGCTCGGCCGCACGCGCGTGGTGTGCGGGGACCGCGTCGACGTCGTCGGGGACGCGACGGGGGACGCGGGGACGCTTGGACGCATCGTGCGCATCCAGGAGCGCTCCTCCGTCCTGCGCCGCACCGCGGACGACACCGACCCGTACGAGCGCGTCATCGTGGCGAACGCGGACCAGCTGGTCGTCGTCACGGCGCTCGCGGAGCCGGAGCCGCGCACGCGCATGATCGACCGGTGCGTCGTCGCGGCGTACGACGCCGGCATGGACGTCCTCCTGTGCCTCACCAAGGCCGACCTCGCGGACCCCGCTCCCCTGCGCGCGCTGTACGAGCCGCTGGGGGTGTCGGTCGTCGTGACGCGCAGGGCGCCGGACGAGCACGCGCGGGGCGGCTGGGCGATCGAGCCGGTCGACGCGGTGCGCGACGCGCTGGCCGACCGCACGTCGGTGCTGGTCGGCCACTCGGGGGTCGGGAAGTCGACGCTCGTCAACGCCCTCGTGCCCGACGCCGGTCGCGCCACCGGCGTCGTCAACGACGTCACGGGCCGTGGCCGCCACACCTCGACGTCGGCCGTGGCGCTGCGCCTGCCCGGCGGCGGCTGGGTCATCGACACCCCGGGCGTGCGGTCGTTCGGTCTCGCGCACGTCGAGGTCGGCCACCTGCTGCACGCGTTCGACGACCTCGACGCCGTGGCGGCGGACTGCCCGCGCGGGTGCACCCACCTCGACGACGCGCCCGACTGCGCGCTCGACGACTGGGTCGCCGCGTCGTCGGACGAGACGGAGCGCGCCGCGCGTGCCGCGCGCGTGGAGTCTTTCCGCCGCGTGCTGTCGTCGCGCACGGGCGCGGCCTGAGCCGGGCGGGACCGGCCGCACCGCTACGGTGTGAGCCATGACGCCCCCCTCGACGCGGAGCTACGACGACGACCTGCGCCTCGCCCACGTGATCGCCGACCAGGTCGACGCGCACACCATGTCTCGGTTCAAGGCCCTCGACCTGCACGTCGAGACCAAGCCGGACGCGACGCCCGTGAGCGACGCCGACCGCGCGGCGGAGGAGATCATCCGCGCCCAGCTGGGCCGGGCGCGCGGCCGGGACGCGATCGTCGGCGAGGAGTACGGCGAGACCGGCCACGGCTCGCGGCGCTGGATCGTCGACCCGATCGACGGGACGAAGAACTTCGTGCGCGGCGTCCCCGTGTGGGCGACGCTCATCGCGCTCGCCGACGGCGACGAGGTCGTGGTGGGGCTGGTCTCGGCGCCCGCGCTGGGCCGACGGTGGTGGGCGGCGCGGGGAACCGGCGCGTGGACGGGCAAGTCGCTCGCCGCGGCGACGCGCCTGCACGTCTCCGGCGTGTCGGACTGGGGCGACGCGTCGTTCGCGTACGCCTCGCTCGACGGCTGGGAGGAGCTCGGCCGGCTCGAGCCGTTCCTCGACCTGATGCGCGGCGCGTGGCGCACGCGCGGGTACGGCGACTTCTGGTCGTACATGCTCGTCGCGGAGGGCGCGGTCGACGCGGCCGCCGAGCCCGAGCTGGAGCTCTACGACATGGCGGCGCTCGTGCCGATCGTCACCGAGGCCGGTGGCCGGTTCACGTCGCTCGACGGCGCCGACGGGCCGTGGGGCGGGAACGCCGTCGCGACCAACGGGCACCTGCACGACGAGGTGCTGGGCCGCATCGGGGGCTGACCGGCCCGGCGTCATGCCGCGCCGACCGGCGTGCCGTCCCTCAGCCGCGCGGCACGTCCCCGAGCTCGGACCAGTCGTACCAGAGCAGGTCCCGCTCGGTGACGCGCTCGAGCGCCGCGTCGAGCGCCGCGTCCGCCTCCGGCCCGTCGCCGTCGGCCGCGGCGAGCACGGCCTCGACGTCGGGCGCCGCTGCGGGCTCGTCGACGTGCACGCACACGATCGCGACGTCCGGGACGGTCCGCACGACCTCCACGGCGCTCGGGGCGGGCGCGTCCTCGTCGTCGGCACCGGGCTGCGGCTCGACGACCTGCACCGCGCCGTCGGGCACCTCGAGCGTGACGACGAGCCGCTGGCGCGGGGCGTCCGGTCGCGCGGCGACGAGCGCGAGCGAGTCGTCGGCCGCCTCGAGGGCCGCCGCGTACTCCAGGCCCTCCTCGTCCTCGTCGGGCAGCGCGCGGCCGAGTGCGGTCGTCACCGCGTGCGCGGCGCGCGGCGCGACCGTCCAGCGCGCCGCTCCGGCGGTGACGGAGACGGCGTCGAGCTCGTCGAGCGTGGCAGGCAGGTAGATGCGCATGCGCTCAGTGTGCCGCCTGCGGCGACGCGTCGCCGACCCCCGCGCCCAGCGGGGCCGGGGCCGTCTCGCGCAGGCGCGCGGCGAGACCGGCGACCGCCCGGCGCGCCGCCCCTGCGGGCGAGACCTCGTGGAGGGCGCGCCCCTCGCGCAGGGCGGTGTCGAGCGCGCGGTCCTCGGGCACCGCGTGCACGTCCACGACGCCGGCGTAGCGCGCGAGCGCCTCGCGCACCGCGCGTTCCGGGCGGGGCCCCACCACGGTCGAGCGGACGCGGTTGACGACGACCACGCGGAGCGCGCCCGCCGCGGCGCCCGTCTCGGCGAGGTCGTCGAGCGCCCGGACGAGGCGCTGCAGCGAGACCGGGTCGGCACCGCCGACGACCACGACGGCGTCCGCGGCCGCGAGCGCGCTGAGCGTCGCGCCGTTGCGCTGCGGCGCACGGGTGTCGTAGGTGAGCAGCTCGTCGCGCTCGATGCCGAAGCCGCAGTCGACGACCGTCCAGTCGGCGACGGTGCGCGCCACCTCCCACACGACGTCGAGCGACGTGCCCGGCAGCTCGGGCCAGCGTGCCGCGCGGGCCACGCCGGTGAGGACCTGCACCCGGGGCAGCACCTCGGGCGCGAGCGCGACGAGGCCCGTGGCGTCGAGCGCGCCCTGGCCGGCGCTGCGCGCGGCCGCCGCGAGGCCCGGGGACTCGTCGAGCATGCCCAGGTGCTGGGCGACCGCACCGCCGTACGTGTCGGCGTCGACCAGCAGCACGGCGGCCTCCGGTCCCGTGGGCGCGACGGCCGGGACGTCGACCTCGGCCGTACGTCGGTCGCGCCGCGCCGGGCGACGCCGCGCAGGCGACGGCGGTCCGGCCAGCTCCGCCGCGAGGTTGACCGCCAGCGTCGTACGGCCCGGCGCACCCGTCGGCCCCCACACCGCCACGACCCGGCCCTCACGACGCTCCGGCGCGGCGGGCGTCGCGGCCGTGCCGGCCGGCGCGGCCGGCTCCGGCGGCGCGGCACCGTCCGACCCTGTGCGCACGACGGCGCGGCGCACGGTCTCGCACAGCACGTCGGGCGGCGCCACGACGTCGACCACGACGTCGGCCCCCAGCGCCCGCACCCGGTCCTCCTCCCAGGTGCCCGGCGCGGCGAGCGCCACCACGGCGAGGCCGTGCGCGTGCAGGTCGCCGACCGCCTCGCGGTCCAGCGCGGGGAAGTCGGCCGACACGAGCGCGACGCGTCCGGCGCCGGCCGCCGCGGCCGCACGCAGCTCGACGACGTCCGCGCAGCGGCGCGTGACCTGCAGCCCCGGCGAGTCGAGGGCGGTCACGACCTCCGCCTCGAGCGGGCCGCGGACCGCGCACAGGACGGTCGCGACGGTCGTGGCGCCGCTCATCGCGCGCCGCCCACGGGCACGACCGCGATCGAGCCCTCGCCCGCGACCGCCGCGAGGACTGCCGGCAGGTCCTCCTCGGCGACGAGGACGTGGACCGTCACGGGCCCGCCCGCGACGAACGTCCCGGCCTCCTCGTCGACCTGCGCGACCGTCACGCCCTGCACGAGCGGGACGGGCTCGCCCGCCGCGGCGTCCGGCTGGGCCCCCGTCGTCCCGGCCGGCGCCGGCGGCACGTGCCACAGGTCGACGTCGGCCCCCGCCACGATCCGGTCCGACAGCCCGCTCGCGACCGGCACCGCCACCGCGCGGACCGCGAGGTCCTCCCCCGCGCCGAGGGCGGTCGCGGGCACGAGCTCACCCGGGTGCACGGTCCGGAGCACGACCGCGTCCTGCGGGAACCCGTCGCTCACGAGGAGGTAGCCCTGCGTCCCGCCCCCGAGGCGGACCTCGACGGTGCGCAGGTCGTCCTCGCCGAGCACGTCGCCCGGCGTGAGCACGCCCGCGGCCGCGTACACGGCTTCGGTCCGTCCCGCCGCGCTCACCGCCCACGAGCCGAGCGCCACCGAGAGCGCGACGACGACCACGCCGACGAGGAGCCGCGGGTCCCGCCAGGTCGGTCGGCGCAGTCGGGCCGCGGCGGGCGGCGCGGCGGCGGCGGGCACGTCCCGGTGGGAACGGTCCAGGGTGGTCGTCATCGAGGTGTCTCCGGGGTCGGTGTCGGGATGGGTTCGGGGCGTGGTGCCCGGTTCGGGGCGAGGCGCCGTCGGGGCGCGCGCCGAGGTGGCTCCGAGGCGCGGCCGGGCTGGGTCCGGGCGTGGCGACAGGGTTCATCGTGGCGGCTCGACGCGCCGCGCGGGAGGGGGTGTGGACAACCGCTGCGAGAGGTCGCGTGCGTGCCACACTGGCGCCATGGCTCAGCGCTTCCTCACCCTCGCCGACGTCACGGAGGAGCTCAACATCTCCGCCGCGCAGGCGTACGCGCTCGTCCGGTCGGGCGAGCTGCCGGCCATCCAGGTCGGGGGCCGTGGGCAGTGGCGCGTCGAGGCGAGCGAGCTCGAGGCGTACATCCAGCGCATGTACGCCCAGACGCGTCAGCGCATCGAGGCCGGGGAGCTCGAGAGCTGAGGACCGCCGGCGTCCCGGCACGCCCCGGCGTCATCGGAACACCGCGCCGGACGCGGTGTCGCTGACGCACAGCAGCGCCGACCAGGGCACCACGCGCGCGCCGTCGTGCGCTCCGGGCCCCGCCTCGACGTCCAGGTGGTCCTTGCCGACGCGCGCGATCCACCCCGGGAGGACGGCCGCCGTCGTGCGGACCTGGACCGGCAGCCGGTCGCGCATGAGGGCGCGGAGCACGTGACCGAGACCGAGACCCCTGGGGCGTGCCGTGACGTCGGGGCGCGCGAACCGGCTCACCCCGGTCAGGGTCGCGACGGCGGTGGCGGGCACGAGGTGCTGGCGGCCCTGCTCCACGACGAGCGACCACTCCGGGGCCACCTCGCGCAGCTGCCCCGTGACGCGCGAGCCGTCGTGCAGCTCCAGCGTGACGACCCCCGCGGTGCTGCGCAGGCGCTCGACCAGCGTGGTGGTCGCGAGCTCGGCGCGCGTCAGGTCGGCGACGGCGTCCGTCACCTCGGCCTGCTCGGCGGCGGCGAGCTGGGCCGCGAGGTCGTCGAACAACGCATCCCATCGCACGCGCACACGGTACCGGGTGGCGACGGTCGCGAGGTCCGGTTCGTCCACAGGTGCGTCACCGTCTGGACAAACGACACCTCGGACGTCTTGAATGCTCCTACGTGCATCAAACAGCATCAAACGACATCAACGAGGTGAACCGGCGACCGCCGGCACCGGACAGGAGACGCGGGGATGCACCGACGGACGGACCGGACACGCTCCGGTGGCGGAGCGCCTGCCGGACGCGCCGGAGGCGTCGTGCTGCTCGTGCTGCTCGCCGTCGCGATGGTCTGCGCGGCCGGGGCGCTGGTGGCTCGCGGCGTCGAGGTCTCCACGACCCTGCGTGCGGCGCGCGTCGAGAGCTACCTCGAGCTCGTCGTCCTCGCGGGCGGCGTCCTCGCCGCCGCCTGGGTCGGGCTCAGCGCGCTCGTCGCCCTCCTCTGCCTCGCCGCCAGGTCCGTCGGCCGCACGTGGTCGCGGGGCGAGCGGCTCGTCGCGCACCACGCCCCCGCCCTGGTGCGGCGCGCGGCGCGCATCGGCGTGAGCGTCTCCGTCGGCACCGGGCTCGTGCTCGGCGGCGGCACGGCCTACGCCGCGGAACCCGACGCCACGGACACGCCGTCCACCGCGGTGGTGGTCGACCTCGGGTGGCGACCGTCCGCCCCGGTGCCCGCGGGCATGCCGACGACCGCACCGGCCGCCGACGGCGCGCTCGGGACGGCCGGCAGCCCCGGCACGGACGACCTGGGCACGGACGACCTCGACACCGAGGAGCCGGGCACCGAGGAGCCGGGCACCGACGATCCCGTCGGCGACACCAGCGCCAGCGGCGTGCCCACCGGCGTGCCGCCCGCCTGGCAGACGTCGACCGGCGCGGCGTCCCACGACGAGGACCCGGCCCCCGGCTCCACCACGGAGGCACCGACCACGGCACCGGCCGCGCAGCCTGCGGCACCGGCCACGGCACCGACCGCGCAGCCTGCGGCACCGGCCGTGGTGGCCGCACCCGGCGTCGACACCGAGGGCGCGGCCGCTGGGGCCCGGGGCGCCGTCGCCCGTGGCGCCACGGACCCGTCGTCCGCCGTCGAGCGGGACGCCGCCCTCACGGTGACACGGGACGCCCCCACGTCGACGGGAGAGGTCGTCGTGCTGCGCGGCGACACCCTGTGGGCGATCGCCGCACGGGCCCTGCCCGCCGACGCCTCCGACGCCGACGTCGCCGCCGCCGTGGAGCGCTGGCACGCCGCGAACGTCGACGTGATCGGCGCCGACCCCGACCTCATCCGCCCCGGCCAGGTTCTGGTCGCACCGTCGGCGTGAGCCACCGACCGAGACGCACGAAGGAACACACGATGGCAACCACCAGCCTCACGGCCCCCGCCCCTACCGCCCTGCGCTCCACGAGCGTCCCCGCCGCCCCCACGGGCCGGCTGCTGCGCTGCGTCGGCGAACGCCCCGTGACCGCGGTCGACGTGCGCGACAGGGACGCTCGTCCGCGCGTGCCGCGCCACCTCGCCGGGGCCCGGCCGCTCAGCCCTGCCGCCCCGGTGCCGCTCCCCGACCCGACGTCGCTGTGCTGCGCCGTGGTGCGTGCCGCGATCGAGGTGCTGCGTGGCGAGCGCACGGTCCAGCAGCTCACCCGCTGGGTCACGCCGCAGATCTACGACGCGCTCGCGCGCCGCGCGCGGCTCGTCCTCGAGGCACCTGGACCCGCGGAGACGGCGGCCCGCCCGGTGACGATCCGTCGCGCGCGGGTGATGCGGCTCGGCGCGGAGGTGGCCGAGGCGACGGTCGTCGTGGACGACGGTGGACGGGTCCGCGCGGCCGCCGCCCGCCTCGAGGCGCGGCGCGGGGCGTGGCGGGTCGTCGCGCTCGAGATCGGGTGACGTCCCCGCCTCGTCCGTGGCGTCGCATCGGGACCCTCCCCCGGGAGACGCCGAGGGGCGGCCGACACCGTCGACCGCCCCTCGCACCGCGGCGGGCCGGACCCGCCCGCGGTCACTCCTCGTTCTTGCCGTGGCACACCTTGTACTTCTTGCCCGAGCCGCACGGGCACTGCGCGTTGCGGGGGGTGCCCGGGAACGTCCGCCCGTCGGCGTCCGCGGCGGTCGCCTCGCCGTGCAGCGCGCGACGAGCACGGCGGCTCGCGTCGCCGGAGACGACGGCACGGCCGGTCCCGTCCTCGCTCGGCGCGCTGTACGACAGCGGCACCTGCTGGTCCGGGCCGTCCAGACCCTTCGCCACGAGCGTCCCGACGCGCTCGCCCGCTCCTGCCGGCGCGGCGGCGACCGGAGCCCCTTCCGCCGCGGCCGCCTCGACGGGCGTCTGCTCCACCGACGACTTCTCGACCGTCGGCTCCTCGGCGGGCGCGTCCTCCACGTCGTCCACCGGCGCGTCCTCGACGGGCGCGCTGCCCGTGGCCGCCTGCGCCGCGGCGTCCGCGACGGCCGGCGTGGTACCCGCCGTCACCGCGCCCGAGGCGCCACCGAGGGCCTGCCCGGCCGCGGACTGCGCAGCGCGCGCCGCCTGGGCGGCGTCGACGACGGCGGGCGAGCCGGCCTGGGCGGCGTCGGGCTCGGCGACCTTGACCTCGAGGTTGAAGAGGAACCCGACGGTCTCCTCCTTGATCGCCTCGGTCATCGCCTGGAAGAGCTGGTAGCCCTCGCGCTGGTACTCGACGAGCGGGTCGCGCTGGGCCATCGCCCGCAGGCCGATGCCCTCCTTGAGGTAGTCCATCTCGTAGAGGTGCTCGCGCCACTTGCGGTCCAGCACGGAGAGCGTGACCCGGCGCTCGAGCTGGCGCATGTTCGCCGAGCCGAGCTGCTCCTCACGGTTCTGGTATGCGATGCGCGCGTCGGAGAGGATCTCCTCGAGCAGGAGCTCGTGGGACAGGCGCGTGACACCGCCCGCCTGCTCGACGACCTCGTCGACCTCGATCGAGACCGGGTAGACGGCCTTGAGCGCCGTCCAGAGCGCGTCGAGGTCCCAGTGCTCCGGGTTGCCCTCGGCCGTCGCGCCCTCGACGTACGCGCGGATCACGTCGCCGAGGAAGTGCTGCACCTGCTCGTGCAGGTCCTCGCCCTCGAGCACGCGACGGCGCTCGTCGTAGATGACGGTGCGCTGGCGCGAGAGCACGT
Source organism: Cellulosimicrobium sp. NPDC057127 (assembly GCF_042670945.1). Lineage (NCBI taxonomy): Bacteria > Bacillati > Actinomycetota > Actinomycetes > Micrococcales > Promicromonosporaceae > Cellulosimicrobium > Cellulosimicrobium sp. NPDC057127. Next base: position 121,632 of record NZ_JBHUUP010000007.1, on the reverse strand, counting down.
CGTCGTACTTGAGCACGTTCTTGCGGATCTCGAAGTTGCGCGACTCGACCTGGCCCTGCGCGCTGGCGATGCCGCGCGTGACCATCTTCGACTCGAGCGGCACGTCGTCCGGGAAGCCCGCGCGGTTCATCATCGACTCGGCGAGGCCCGAGTTGAACAGGCGCATGAGGTCGTCCTGCATCGACAGGTAGAACCGGGACTCCCCCGGGTCGCCCTGACGACCGGAGCGCCCGCGCAGCTGGTTGTCGATGCGCCGCGACTCGTGGCGCTCGGTCCCGAGCACGTACAGCCCGCCGAGCTCCTTGACCTCGTCGTGCTCTGCGGCGACGGCGGACTTCGCCTTCTCCAGCGCGTCCGGCCACGCGGCCTCGTACTCCTCCGCGTTCTCCGCGGCGTCGAGCCCGCGCGCCGCCAGGTCCGCGACGGCCATGAACTCCGCGTTGCCGCCGAGCATGATGTCGGTACCGCGACCGGCCATGTTCGTCGCGACCGTGACGGCACCCTTGCGGCCCGCCTGCGCGACGATCGCCGCCTCGCGCGCGTGCTGCTTCGCGTTGAGCACCTCGTGCGGGACGCCCTGCTTCTTGAGCTTGGAGGAGAGCAGCTCCGACTTCTCGACGCTCGTCGTGCCGACGAGGACGGGCTGGCCCTTGGCGTGGCGCTCGACGATGTCGGCGACGACGGCGTCGAACTTGCCGTCCTCGTTCTTGTAGACGAGGTCCGGCTGGTCGATGCGCTGCATCGGGCGGTTCGTCGGGATCGGCACCACGCCGAGCGTGTACGTGCCCTGGAACTCCGCGGCCTCGGTGTCGGCCGTACCGGTCATGCCCGAGAGCTTGGAGTACAGGCGGAAGTAGTTCTGGAGCGTGATCGTGGCGAGCGTCTGGTTCTCCGCCTTGATCTGCACGCCCTCCTTCGCCTCGATGGCCTGGTGCATGCCCTCGTTGTAGCGGCGACCGGGAAGGATGCGGCCGGTGTGCTCGTCGACGATCATGACCTCGCCGTTGAGCACGACGTAGTCCTTGTCGCGCTTGAAGAGCTCCTTGGCCTTGATGGCGTTGTTGAGGAACCCGATGAGCGGCGTGTTGAGCGACTCGTAGAGGTTGTCGATGCCGAGGTAGTCCTCGATCTTCTCGATGCCGGGCTCGAGCACGCCGACGGTGCGCTTCTTCTCGTCGACCTCGTAGTCGGAGCCGTCGTTCAGGCGTCGCACGACCTTCGCGAACTCGCCGTACCAGCGGTTCGCGTCGCCGGAGGCCGGGCCGGAGATGATGAGCGGCGTGCGCGCCTCGTCGATGAGGATCGAGTCGACCTCGTCGACGATGGCGAAGTGGTGGCCGCGCTGGACGAGGTCGTCCGTGGACCACGCCATGTTGTCGCGCAGGTAGTCGAAGCCGAACTCGTTGTTCGTGCCGTACGTGATGTCCGCGGCGTACTCCTGGCGGCGCTGCGCGGGCGTCTGGCCCGAGAGGATCACGCCCGTCGTCAGCCCGAGGAAGCGGTACACGCGTCCCATGAGCTCGCTCTGGTACTTCGCCAGGTAGTCGTTGACCGTGACGACGTGCACGCCCTTGCCCTCGAGCGCGTTGAGGTAGGCGGCCGTCGTCGCGACGAGCGTCTTGCCCTCACCGGTCTTCATCTCGGCGATGTTCCCGAGGTGCAGCGCCGCGCCGCCCATGAGCTGGACGTCGAAGTGCCGCTGACCGAGCGTGCGCCGCGCCGCCTCGCGCACGGCGGCGAACGCCTCGGGCAGCAGCTCGTCGAGCGTGGCGCCGCCCTCGAGCCGCGCCTTGAAGCGGTCGGTCTCCTCGCGGAGCTCCTCGTCGGTGAGGTCCTCGAAGCTCGGCTCCAGCTTGTTGATCTGGTCGGCCAGGCCGGACAGCTTCTTGAGGATCCGGCCCTCGCCGAAGCGCAGGACCTTATCGAGGATCGCAGGCACGCAGGACTCCCGTATCGATCGCGTCCCGGGCCGGACGGCCCGGGAGAAGGGCCACCGCCCTCCTCCGCGCGGCTGGCGCGCGGCGGCGGACGACGGCGACGTCGTACAACATCGTAGGCGAGTCGGGGCGCTCACGGACCCGTGCCCGTTTCGCCGACGACGAACCCGGCGGCGGACCCGGGCGGGGCCGCGCTCAGGCCGCGGCCGCGACCTCCGCGGACAGCGCCGGCGCGAGGTCCCCCGCCGGCGCGACGTCGACGTCCGGCACGCCGAGCCAGCCGCCCAGCACGCGGAGCTCCGCGGCGAGGCGTGCCGCCGTCTGCGGCCCGGCGGCCTGCTCCCGGTGCGCCGAGAGCACGCGCAGCACCCCCGCGCGCCGGTCCGCCTTGAGGTCGACGCGCGCCGTGAGGTCCTCCCCCTCGAGGAACGGCAGCACGTAGTACCCGTGGACGCGCTTGGACGCCGGGACGTAGATCTCGATGCGGTAGCGCACGTCGAAGAGCCGTTCGAGGCGCGTGCGCTCGAAGACGAGCGGGTCGAACGGGTTGAGCAGCGTCGCCGCCGTCGCGCGCCGCGGCAGGGCCGCGTCGGCGTGCAGGTAGGTGGTCTCCTCCCAGCCGCGCACCGTCACGGGTCGCAGCGTCCCCGCCTCGACGAGCTCCGCCAGCGCCGTGGTGACCGCCGGCCCGGCGAGGCGGAAGTAGTCCTTGAAGCACCGCAGGGTCCCGACGCCGTGGGCGCGCGCCCCGATCTCGAGCAGGGCGCGCACGGCGTCGGCGTCGGTGACGGGCGGCGCGGCGAGCACCGAGGACGGCAGGACCCGCTCGGTGAGGTCGTAGCAGCGCTCGAACGCGGCGTTGCGGCGGGCGGAGGTGATCTCGCCCGTGAAGAACAGGAACTCGAGCGCACGCTTGGCGACGGTCCAGTTCCACCCCCACTCCGACCGGTCGCGCGGGTGGGCCCGCCCCTGTGCCTCGAGGAGGGCGTGCACCTCGCTGGCGGTGATCGGTCCCCGCTCCGTGACGAGGCGCCGCACGTCCTCGACCGCCTCGGAGTGCGTCATCTCGACCGCGCTGATGGTGCCCCACGCCTCCGTCCGGTAGCGGCGTCGCCGCCACTCGAGCAGGGGCCAGGTGCTCGGCGGCACGTAGGACGCGACGTGCGCCCACGTCTCGACGAGCCGCCGCGGTGCCCGGCCGGCGGCGCGGTCGAGCAGCGCGGTGTCGTAGGGGCCCAGCCGTGCGTACAACGGCATGAGGTGGGCCCTGGCGAGCACGTTCACCGAGTCGATCTGCAGGAGACCGAGCCGGTCGATCACGCCCTGCACGTGCCGCATGGTCGGCGCACCGGACCGCCCGGCGCCGCCTGCCCCGCCGAACGGTCGGGGCCGGTGCAGACCCTGGGCGGCGAGCGCGACGCGGCGGGCCTGCGGGCGGGACATCGACTCGACGGCTGCCATACCCGGATCCTGTCTCGAGCCGCCCACACGGCTGACGTGCGGCGTGGGCGAGGGCGGGCGGTGACGACCGTGCCCGCCCTCGCCGGGACGCCTGCCGCGCGCTACGCGGACTTCTCGACCACCGCCTCGGCGCCGGCGCACGAGGTGTCGAGCGCCACGACACCGTAGGTCCAGCCGCGCCGCCGGTAGGCGACCGACGGGCGGGCGGTCTCGACGTCGACGAAGAGGAAGAAGTCGTGCCCGACCATCTCCATCTCGTAGAGCGCGTCGTCCACCGTCATGGGCTCGGCGGTGTGGAGCTTCTTCCGGATGACCACGGGCGAGTCGCCGTCCCCGAGCGGGGTCTCGACCGCCTCCCCGGGCGTGGTCGGGGCGGTCGGCGGGGCCTGCTCGGCGGGCTCCGGCGCGGCGTGGGCCAGGGGGTCGAAGGGACGGACGTCGACGGGAGGCACGACGGTGTGGTTGCGGTGGTCCTTGCGACGGTCGCGCGCGCGGCGCAGGCGGTGCGCGAGCTTGTCCATCGCGAGGTCGAGCGCACCGAACCGGTCGTCGGCGGCGGCCTCGGCACGGACCACGGGGCCCTTGGCGCGCACGGTGAGCTCGACACGTTCGCGGACCTCGGAGAGCCGTGGGTTGTTCTCGTGGGTGACCTCGACGTCCACCCGCTGCACGGTGGGTGCGAGCTGCTGGACCTTGGCGAGCTTGTCCTCCGCGTGCCGGCGGAAGCGCTCGGCCACCTCGGTGTGCCTGCCGACGACGACGATCTCCATGTGAGCCTCCACGAGGGTCTCGATGGCGCCCGGTGCCCGAGCGCCGTTCCGGGTCAGAGCGGCACCCGTCAGGGTGCCAGCGGGGCCTACCACCTCCCTGCGACGCGCCACCGCGTCGCGGCCTCGGTTCGCTCGCGCGGCGACGGGCACAGGTGTCCTGGAGGCCCGGACGTCCGCGGCGACTGGCCCTCAGACTAACCCCGCCCCTCCGGTCCAGGCAGTCTCAACGGCAGGTGAACCTGAGGACCTCGGACCTCCGTCCGCCCGCCCTCGGACCGCCGCGTCACGGCCCTGCCGCGGACGTGGGCGACGGGGTCGCCGCGAGGACGAACGCGCCGAGGACGGGCACCCCGGCGCCGGCGAGAGCCGTCTCGCACGCGGCCAGGGTCGCGCCGGTCGTGAGCACGTCGTCGACGAGGACGACGCCCGCTCCGCCGGCGAGCGCCCGCCGGGTGCGAGGTCCCGGCGCGACGGCGACCGCACCGAGCCGGGCACCGCGGGCCCGCGCGCCGAGGCCGACCTGGTCGCGGGCGCGCCCGCGCTGCACGAGCACGGGCGCGGTGCGCGCTCCGCCGCCGAGCCCGGCGGCGAAGGCCCCGGCGAGCACGGTCACGGGATCGCGTCCTCGCGCACGGCGCGCGGCGCGTGACGTGGGCGCCCCTGCGACGAGGAGACCCGGCGCACCGCCGGGACCGACGAGCCGGGCCCGCAGGGACGCGCCCGCCGTGCGCGCGGCCGCGGCCAGCGGCGCGTCGAGGTCCGCGCGACCGCGGTCCTTCCAGGCCACGACGACGTCCCGCAGACCGCCCGTGTAGTCGGCGAGGGACCACACGGGCAGCGGGGCCACGTCGTCGAGCCGGTCGAGGCGCGGCGCGCCGCTCTCGCACCGCCGGGGCGGCGCGTCCAGCACACCGAGGCAGCGCGGGCACCAGCGGACGTCGGGCGCGCTGCAGCCGGGGCACGCCACGGGCAGGACGAGGTGCGCGACGTCGCGCAGGGCGCGCCGCAGGACCGCGCGCACCGCGACGGCCGGAGGCGGCGGCGCCTGCGGGCGCGGGGCGGGGCCGGGGGCTCGTGCGGTCACCGGCCCAGGCTGCCCGGCCGCCCGACGGCACGCCGGGGCCGCGGTCCGCCCTGTGGACGCACGGCCTCCGGGTACGACCTGTGCACGCCCCGTGGAGGCGGGAGCGCTCAGCCCGGGTACGTGGGCAGCCGCACCTCGGTCGCGACACGGGTCCACAGGGAGGACGAGCTCGCCGAGTACAGGCTGCCGTCGCTGGTCCCGACGAGCATGGAGCCGATGCCCGTCCCCGCGGCGAGCGACACGGCGCCCTCCAGCAGCGACGCCTTGCGCGTGGGTCCGCCGACGGGCACGAGGTGGACGATCGGCGCGGTGTCGCCCGCCGACCGACCGAGGACGCCGAGCAGCGTGCCGTCGACCCACGTCACCTGCGTCGCGGCGACGAGCGGCTGGCCGACGCGCAGCGGCGCGGAGAGCTCGGTGGGGCGGTTGCCCTCGCCGCGCACGATCCCGGAGACGTGCACCTGCACGCCGGACGCCGTCGCGCTCACCACCGCGATCCGCGCGCCGTCGGGCGCGACGCGCAGCGACATGACGGTCCGGCCGTCGAGCCACGGCGCCGCCACCTCCGTCACCGTGCCGTCGAGGTCGGTGACCTGCAGAGACCCGTCCTGCACCTGCGGACCGCTCCACACGAGGCCGAACCGGTCCACGCTCGGTGCGAGCAGGTTCTCGCCCGTCAGGAGCGTCGTGGACGGCTCCTCGGCGGTGGGGGCCGTCACGAGCCGGCCGGAACCGTCGCGCACGACGAACGTCGCGTCCGCCGACGCTCCCGTGAACGCGAGCGCCGTCGGCTGCAGACCGGTGAGCGGCGCGACCTGCTCGACCGGCTGCGTCTCGCGGCCGACGAGGGTCAGCACCTGGTCGTCGGCCAGCACGACGGGCTCGTTCGGCGTCGCCGCGGCGCGCGCGGTCACCGGGTCGCCCGGGGCGAGCACCGTGCCGCCGACGGAGATCTCCACCGGGCGCGGCGACGGGTCCCCCAGGGACGCCTCGAGCTGCGCCAGGAGCATCCCGCGGTCCTCGGGCGACGTCTCTGCGGCCGGCTCGGTGAGCCGCACCTCGACGGGCCGGCTCGACCCGCTCTCGACCGTGACCGAGTCGATGCTCAGGGCGGTGCCCTCTGGCGCGACCGTGGTGACGGCGCCGCTCAGCCACGGAGCCGGGCCCGCGAGGGTCTCGCGGACCGCGAGGGTCTGCCAGTTGCGCTTGGGGAACCAGCGCTGGTCGGGGACGAGGTAGCGGCGGTCGACCGTCGGGAAGTACAGGTTCGTCGCGCGGTAGGTCAGGTCGAAGTTGGTCGCCGAGATGGCGAGACCGTCGTCCGTCGACTCGATGCGCCACTGGCCGTCGTCGTCGCGCACGAGCCCGTACACGAGCTCCGTCCGCGCACCGGGGACCTGTTCCGTGTAGACGCCGCGCTCGTCGACGACGCCCACGACGTCGGCCGTGGCGCGCACGGTGACGGCGCCCTGGTCGATCGTCGTGTCGTCGACGACGAGGTCCGGCTCGGCCGCGAGCACGGCGACCTGCGCGAGAGGCTGCCAGGTCGACGCGGTCGCCGTCGTGAGGAACTGCGTGGCGACGTCGAACGAGCTGGAGGCGCCCTGCGCCTGCGCCGCGAGGAAGCCGCGCACGATCTGGTCGGGCGGCGCGCCCTCGCGCGGCGCGTCCGCGCGGACGAAGACCGGTCCGGGCTGCGACACGACGGCCTCGCCCTCCATGACGGGCCCCGAGGTGGGGATGGACGCGCACGCGGCGAGCGGCGCGACGACGACCGCCGCCGCGAGCGCCGCGAGACGGCCGCGCAGGCTCCGGGTCATCGTGCCTCCCTCGCTCCGAGCCGCGTGCCGCCCTGTCCGGCCCCGCGGCGTCCGGCGCCGCCGGCGGGCAGGTTCTCCGTCGGCACCACCACGACGGGGATGCCGCCGGTGACGGACGGCAGGTCGGCGGGACCGATCGTCCCGTCCACGTCCTCGACGACGGGAGCGCTCGCGCTCCACGCCTCCCCCAGCCCGCGGTCGGGCGTCGGGTCGCTGACGAGCGGCAGCGGTGAGGACTGCAGCCGGATCCCGGCACGGCGCGGCAGCGTGAGGCGGAAGCTCGCGCCGCGCGCGGGACGGCCCCACGCCTCGAGCCAGCCGCCGTGCAGGTGGGCGTCCTCGAGCGAGATGGCCAGGCCCAGCCCGGTGCCGCCGGAGGTGCGGGCGCGCGCGGGGTCGGCGCGCCAGAAGCGGTCGAACACGTGCTGCACCTCGTCGACCGTCATGCCGACGCCGTGGTCGCGCACGACCACCGCGACCGCGTGCCCGTCCCCGGCGAGCGTCACCTCGACCGGCTTGTCCTCCGCGTGCTCGATCGCGTTGGCGACGAGGTTGCGCACGATGCGCTCGACGCGCCGCGGGTCGACGTCGGCCGTGAGCGGCTCGGGCCCGAGGTGCACGGACAGCCACACGCCCTTGCGCTCGGCGAGCGGGGCGGCGTGCTCGACCGCCGCCACGACGACGTCGCGCACGTCGCGGCGCTCCGCGTCGAGCACCGCCGCCCCGGCGTCGAAGCGGCTGATCTCCAGCAGGTCGGCGAGGAGGTCCTCGAACCGGTCGAGCTGGGCCTGGAGGAGCTCGGTCGAGCGGCGCGAGACCGGGTCGAAGTCCTCGCGCGCCGAGTGCAGCACCTCGGACGCCATGCGGATCGTCGTGAGAGGGGTGCGCAGCTCGTGCGAGACGTCCGAGACGAACCGCCGCTGGAGCATCGACAGCTCCTCCATGCGCCCGATCTGCTCCTGCAGGCTCTGCGCCATCTCGTTGAGCGTGCGGGCGAGCGAGGCCATCTCGTCGTGTCCCTTGACGGGCAGCCGCTCGTCCAGCCGGCCGTCGGCGAGCCGCTCGGCCACGCTCGCCGCCTGTCGGACCGGCATGACCGCCTGCCGGGTGACGAGCGTGGTCATGGCCCCCAGGAGCGCGAGCAGGACGAGCGCGCCGACGAGCAGGACGGACTGCAGGAACGTGAGCGTCTCCTGGTCCGACTCGAGCTCGTACAGGTAGTAGAGCTCGTACGTGCCGGCGACGGGGACCTCGACGGTGGTGCCGACGACGATGCCCGGGACCACGGGCGAGTCCGGGTCCGACGGCGTGCGCGGGACCGCGACCGGCTGGAGCACCTGCTTGCCCTCGGCCTCGACCGTCGCCTCGCGCAGCTCGGGCGAGACGAGCTGCTCGAGCTGGTTGTTGGACGAGACGTCGAGCAGCCCGATGGACGGCTCGTCCTCGGGCCGCCACAGGAACACGTCGCGCGACGCCGAGCCGCTCGACCGCAGCATGCTGTGCAGGTCGTACAGCAGCGACTGGATCTCGGACACCGTCGTCGCCGGCGAGGCGTCGAGCGTCTCGCGCGCGCGCTCGGTCGACTGCGCGCTCTCCAGGTCGATCTCCGCGACCCGGCGCTCGAACAGGCCGTCGCGCACGGTGTCCGACAGGTACGCGCCGAGCGCCGCGAGCGCCACGATCCCGACGACGAGCGTCGACGTCACGACGCGCAGCTGCATCGACGAGCGCCAGCGCCACACGGCGCGGCGCACCAGGGCGCGCGTGCGACGACGCAGCCGGCCCCACGCCGTCGACCAGCGCCCGGCCGTCCGCGCCGGACCGCCGGGCGAGCTGCCGGTGCGCGCGGTCACGTCCGTGCCGCGCCCGCCTTGTAGCCGACGCCGCGCACGGTGAGCACGATCTCGGGGCTCTCCGGGTCGTGCTCGATCTTCGAGCGCAGGCGCTGGACGTGGACGTTGACGAGACGGGTGTCCGCGGCGTGACGGTACCCCCAGACCTTCTCGAGCAGCACCTCGCGCGTGAACACCTGCCACGGCTTGCGCGCGAGCGCGACGAGGAGGTCGAACTCGAGCGGCGTGAGGGCGATCTGCTCGCCGCCGCGCGTCACCCGGTGGCCCGTGACGTCGATCTCGACGTCGCCGATCGCCAGGTGCTCGGGCGCGGGCTCGTCCGAGCGGCGCAGCCGCGCGCGGATGCGGGCGACGAGCTCCTTCGGCTTGAAGGGCTTGGAGATGTAGTCGTCGGCGCCGGACTCGAGACCGAGCACGACGTCGACGGTGTCGCTCTTCGCGGTGAGCATGATGACGGGCACGCCCGACTCCGCGCGGATGAGGCGGCACACCTCCGTCCCGTCCTTGCCGGGCAGCATGAGGTCGAGCAGGACGAGGTCCGGCTGCGTGCTGCGGAAGGTCTCGAGGGCCAGGTCGCCGTCCGCGCAGAAGACGGGCTCGAACCCCTCCGAGCGCAGCACGATGCCGATCATCTCGGCCAGGGCGGTGTCGTCGTCGACCACGAGCACGCGAACCTTCATGCGCCCATACTGCCATCGTCCGACGTGCGAACCCGCTGGCCCGGCGCCCGCCGCGCGTCGTCCGCGCGTACTAGGGTGGCCTGGCACCGAGCCGACGAGCCCACGAACGAGGACCACCTCACCCATGAGCACACCTGACGCCTCCGGGACGCCGGACGGCGCCGCCCCGGACAGCCCGGACCCCCGCGGCGCGGGGACGACCGGCGAGCAGAGCCCCCAGCAGCCCGGCGGGTGGGGCACGCCGACGTACGCGCGGCCGGGCTACGGTCCCGCGGCCGACGTCCCGGCACCACCGGCGGTGCAGCCGCCGGGACCGCCGCAGCCGCGGTACGGGCAGTACGCGCCGCAGGGCACGCCGACCCCGCCCGCTCCGTACGGCCAGGGACAGCAGGGCCGGCCCGCGCCCGGCCAGCCGGGTTACGGGCAGGGCCAGTACGGCGCCGGCCAGTACGGGCAGCCGCAGTACGGGCAGCCGCAGTACGGGCAGCAGGGTCAGGGCCAGCCCGGGTACGGACCACCTGCCGGCTTCGGCAACGCTCCGTACGTGCCCCCCGCGTCGAAGCCGGGGATCGTCCCCCTGCGTCCGCTCACCCTGGGCGAGATCTTCGACGGCTCCTTCGGCGCGATCCGCCACAACCCTCGCGTCATGCTCGGGATGAGCACGCTCGTCGTCGTGGTGGCGACGATCGTCGGCGCCCTGCTCGGGTACGCGTTCTCCGGCTACGTCGCCGACGCCTTCCTCGCCCTGCCGTCCGAGGCGGGTTTCGGCGGGATGGAGTCGCAGTTCGCCACGATGTACTCGACGCTCGCGGGGACGGGGATCACGACGGCGCTCGCGACGCCGATCGTCAGCGGTCTCCTCACCGTGTCCATCGGGCAGTCCGTCGTCGGGCGCCGCGTCACGGTGGGCGAGGTGTGGTCCCAGGTCGGGCGCCGTGCGTGGTTCCTGGTCGGGTTCTCGCTGCTCCTGAGCCTCGCGTCCGGCCTGCTGGCCGCCCTGCTGGTGCTCCTCGCCGTCCTCGCGTTCTCGGTCGACCCCGCGCTCGGCGGGGTGACGGTGCTCGTCGCGATCCCCGTGTACGTCGTCCTGCTCGTGTGGGTCGGCGTGCGCACGGGCCTCGTTCCGCCCGCTCTGGCGCTCGAGCGCCAGCCGTTCTGGGCCACGGTCCGCCGCGTCTGGCGGCTCACGCGCGGGTCGTTCTGGCGGCTCTTCGGCATCTACCTGCTCGCGTACGTCGCGATCTACGTCGTCACGCAGATCATCGTCACGCCGTTCAGCCTCGTCGGGGGCATCGCGCTCGGGGCCGGGCAGGAGTTCGTCGGCAACCTCGTCTCCACGCTCGGCGTCGCGATCTCGACGATCGCGTCGACGCTCTTCCTGGGCAGCGTCGTCGCCCTGCTCTACGTCGACGTGCGGATGCGGCGCGAAGGACTCGACGTCGAGCTCGCCGCGGCAGCGAGCGAGCAGCCCCCGGCATGACCCTCCCCGCGCTCGCGACCGACGTGCCGGTCCGGCCCGACGCCGACGAGGCCCGGCGGTGGGTCGTGGAGGAGCTCACCAAGCCGGAGTACAGCACCGACCCCTCGCTGCTCTCGCGCTTCCTCGACTGGCTCGCCGAGCTGTTCGACGGCGCGCCGTCGCTCGACGTGAGCGGCCGGTGGGCGGCGCTCGTGGTCGTGCTCGTCGTGCTCGTCGTGGCCGCGATCGCGTTCCGCGTCGCCGGCCCCGTCCGGCTCTCGCGGCGCACTGCCGCGTCGGCCGTCGTGCTCGACGACGACACGCGCAGCGCGGCCGAGCTCCGGGACGCGGCGGACGCCGCCGCAGCGGCCGGTGACTGGGCGACCGCGGTCCTCGAGCGGTTCCGCGCCGTCGTCCGCTCGCTCGAGGAGCGGGCGCTGCTCGAGCCGCGCCCGGGCCGCACGGCGTGGGAGGCGGCGCAGGCGGCCGGCGAGCGCGTGCCCGACGTCGCGGACGACCTGGTGCGCGGCGCCCACCTCTTCGACGACGTCTGCTACGGCAAGGCCCGGGTCGGCGCCGACGCCGACCAGCTCCTGCGCGGGCTCGACGCGCGCGCCGGCACGGCCCGGCCCGCGGTGCGCGGCGAGCTCGCGGGCGCGGGCGCGGCGCGCGGCGGTGACGCCCCGTGAGCACGACGACACCCGCTCCCCCCACGACGGCGGGCCCCACCGCCGGCAGCGGCTCCCGCACCCCGACGACCGCGTACGTCCCCGTCGTCGGCGACGGGACCACGGGCGCGAGCCGCGCGCGCACCAGGTGGCGGCGGGCCCGGTGGCCCGTGGCCGTGCTCGCGGCGCTGCTGGCGCTCGCGGGACTGTCCGCGATCGCGCGCCCCGCGACGTCGAGCACCCCCCTCGCCCCCGACAACCCCGGCCCAGGCGGGGCGCGTGCCGTGGCCGAGGTCCTCGGCGCCCGCGGCGTGGACGTCACGTACGTGCGCACCGTGGCCGACGCCGTCGCCGCGGCGGACGGCGGCTCCACGCTCCTCGTGACGGAGAGCATCTACCTGCTCGACGAGCAGGTCGACGCGCTCGTCGCGACACCGGCCGACCTCGTGCTCGTGTCCCCCACGGAGCTCATGCTGTCCACGGCGACGGGCGGAGCGGCCGAGCTCGCCTACGACTGGTCGGACGGCACCACGACACGGTCCGCGCGGTGCGACGACCCCGCGGCGCAGACCGCCGGGGCGCTGCGCTCGGACGGCGTGGGGTTCCGCCTCGCGGGAACGGCCGACGCGACGCTGTGCTTCCCCTCGCCCGGCAGCCCGCAGGTGGGCGCGTACCTCGTGCACGAGACCGACGGCCGGACGGTGCGCGCGCTCGACACGGAGGCCGTGCTGCGCAACGACTCCGTGACCGAGGACGGCAACGCCGCCCTCGCGCTGTGGAGCCTCGGCGCCGACGAGCGCCTCGTGTGGCTCGTGCAGGACCCGTTCGACGTGTCCGTGTCGGGCGAGGGCGAGGAGGACCCGGCGCTCGCGCTGCCCCCGTGGACGGGCGTCGTGGGGCTCCAGCTCCTCGTCGTCGTGCTCGCCGTCGCCCTCTGGCGGGGGCGCCGGCTCGGACCGCTCGTCACCGAGGACCTGCCGGTCGTCGTCCGCGCGTCCGAGACCACCCGGGGACGCGGACGCCTGTACCGCCGCGCCGGCTCGCGCGGGCACGCCGCCGCCGGGCTGCGGGCGAGCACGGCCGACCGCCTCGCGGCACGGCTCGGCCTGCCGCGCTCGGCCGACGCGGCGTCGCTCGTCGACGCCGTGGCCCGCGCCACCGACCGCCCGACCGACCACGTCGCGCACCTGCTGTACGGACCACCACCCTCCGACGACGCGGCGCTGCTCGAGCTCGCGCGACACCTTGACCAGATCGAGAGCGAGGTCTACCACTCGTGACGCACCACCCCGGGGCCCCCGGAAGCACCGCCCCCCAGCCCGACCGCTACGCTCCCCCGCCGCCGCCGCAGGACCAGACCGGGACCGGGCAGCCGGCACCCGGCCCGCAGGACGCCTCCGTACCCCACGACGCACCGCCCGCGCCGTCGCTCGACCTGCGCCAGGCGCTCGCCGCCGTGCGCACCGAGGTCGGCAAGGCCGTCGTCGGCCAGGACGGCGCCGTGACGAGCCTGCTCATCGCGCTGCTGTGCAAGGGGCACGTGCTGCTCGAGGGCGTGCCCGGCGTCGCCAAGACGCTGCTCGTGCGCACGCTCGCCGCGTCCCTGGACCTCGACACCAAGCGCGTGCAGTTCACGCCGGACCTCATGCCGGGCGACGTCACCGGTTCGCTCGTCTACGACGCGCGCACCGCCGAGTTCTCGTTCCGCGAGGGCCCCGTCTTCACCAACCTGCTGCTCGCCGACGAGATCAACCGCACGCCCCCCAAGACGCAGGCGTCGCTGCTCGAGGCCATGGAGGAGCGCCAGGTCTCGGTCGACGGCACGCCGCGGCCGCTGCCCGACCCGTTCCTCGTCATCGCGACGCAGAACCCCGTCGAGTACGAGGGCACGTACCCGCTGCCCGAGGCGCAGCTCGACCGCTTCCTCCTCAAGCTCGTGCTGCCCCTGCCGGAGCGCGAGCAGGAGGTCGAGGTGCTCGCGCGCCACGCGGCGGGCTTCAACCCGCGCGACCTCGCGAGCGCGGGCGTGCGACCCGTCGCGGGTCGTGACGTGCTCGACCGGGCGCGCGCCGAGGTCGCGCGCGTGCAGGTGGCGCGCGAGGTGCTCGGCTACGCGGTCGACGTGTGCCGCGCCACGCGCCAGTCGCCCTCGCTGTCGCTCGGCGTCTCGCCCCGCGGCGCGACCGCGCTCCTCGCGACCGCACGCGCCTGGGCGTGGCTGTCGGGTCGCTCGTACGTCACGCCCGACGACGTCAAGGCCCTCGCGCACCCGACGCTGCGCCACCGCGTGCAGCTGCGGCCCGAGGCCGAGCTCGAGGGCGTGACGGCCGAGAGCGTCCTGGACACGGTCCTCGCGTCCGTGCCCGTCCCCCGCTGAGGCGCTCGACGTGGCCCTGACCTGGCGCGCCGTCGTGCTCGTGGCGCTCGGGATCGTGCCGGTGCTGCTGTTCCCCGTGCCCGGGACGGTGCTCGTGTGGACGGTGCTGGTCGTCGCGGCCTGCACGGTCGACGTCGCGCTCGCCGCCTCCCCGCGGCGCGTCGCGATCGAGCGGCGCGTCCCCGGGTCGGTCCGGCTGACCGACCGCACGACCTCGACGCTCACGCTGACCAACCTCGCGCCGCGCCGCCTGCGGGCGCTCGTGCGTGACGCGTGGCCGCCGTCGGCGGGCACGCAGGTCAACCGGCACGCCGTCGACCTGCCGCCCGGCGAGGCGGCCCGGGTGGTGACCGTGCTCGTCCCCACCCGGCGCGGGGAGCGCGTCGCCGACCGCGTGACCGTCCGCGCGTACGGGCCGATGCGCCTCGCCGCGCGCCAGGCGTCGTTGCCCGTCCCCGGGCGGCTGCGCGTGCTCCCCGAGTTCGCGTCGCGCCGCCACCTGCCCAGCCGGCTCGCACGCCTGCGGGAGATGGACGGACGGGCCGCGGTGCAGGTGCGCGGCGAGGGCACGGAGTTCGACTCCCTGCGCGAGTACGTCATCGGCGACGACGTGCGGTCCATCGACTGGCGCGCCTCGGCGCGGCGCCACGACATGGTCGTGCGGACCTGGCGGCCGGAGCGCGACCGGCGCGTGCTCATCGTCGTCGACACGGCCCGGACGTCGGCCGCGCGCCTGGGCGACGAGCCGCGGCTCGACGCGAGCATCGACGCCGCGCTGCTCCTCGCCGCCCTTGCCGGGCGGGCCGGGGACCGCGTCGAGCTCATCGCGTACGACCGGACGGTCCGCGCGCGGGTCGCGGGCGCCGCCGGGCCGCGGCTCATGCCCGCGATGGCGGACGCGATGGCCCCTCTCGAGCCGGCGCTGCTGGAGACCGACTGGCCCGGGCTCGTCGGCGCGGTGCAGGAACGCCTCTCCCAGCGCGCTCTGGTCGTCCTGCTGTCGACGCTCGACGCGGCGGCCGTGGAGAGCGGACTCCTGCCCGTCGTCGCGCAGCTCACCGCGACGCACCAGGTGGTGCTCGCGGCCGCCGCCGACCCCGAGGTCGCGGCGCTGCGCGCGGACCGCAGCGGGACGAGCGAGGTGTACGACGCCGCGGCCGCGTCGCGCGGGGAGATCGAGCGCGCCGCCGTCACGACCGTCCTGCGGCAGCGGGGCGTCGAGGTGGTCGACGCGCTGCCCGACGAGCTGGCGCCCCGCCTCGCGGACACCTATCTCGCGCTCAAGGCGGCCGGCCGGCTCTGAGCCGACCGCGTCGGCGGGAGCAGGTAGTGTCGGTGGCTCGCCGACGCGCGCGCCCCGTGCGTCCCGACCGTCCCGGGAGGACCCGCGTGGCCTGGCAGCCGACCGATCCCCGCGAGCGTGCGCGCCGCAACCGCCGCGTCGCGATCGTCGTCGTCGCGGCGCTGCTCGCGACGTTCGTCGTCCCCGCGCTCGCGCTCGTCCTGTCCTGACCCGTGGTCCCCGCGGGCCGCACGGGCCAGGACGCCTCCGGGCCCCGGCTGACCGCCGCCGAGCTCGGGCGCGCCCTGCTCGCGCGCCAGCACCTCCTCGCGCCCGGCGACCCGCGCGAGGGCGGCCCGGACGCCCTTCCGCCGGGCGGTGCGGACGGTGCGGGCGGTGCGGACGGTGGTGAGCGTGTCGTCGCCGAGGTGCGCCACCTCGTCGGCCTCCAGTCCCAGGTGCCCACCTCGCCCTATGCCGGGCTGTGGTCGCGGCTGCCGGGCTTCGCGACGGGCCACCTCGGCGACCGCCTGCTCGACCGCTCCCTGGTGCGCGTCGCGACGCTGCGCGGCACCGTCCACCTCGTCACGGCGGACGACGCGTTCGAGCTGTCCGCGCTCGCGCGCCCGACCCTCGCGGCGCACCTGCGGGCGCGCAACGAGCACGGCGCCGCCCTCGCCGACGTGGACCTCGACGACCTGGCCGAGACGGCGCGCGACCTGCTCACGGAGCCGCTCACGTCGGTCGAGCTCGGGCGCCGGCTCGCCGCGCGCTGGCCCGCCGTCGACCCGAAGCACCTCGCGTACGGTGCGCGCTGCCTGCTGCCGCTCGTCCAGGTGCCGCCGCGGGGCCTGTGGGGCGCCTCCGGGCCGGGCACCACGACCACCTGGACGACGGCGCACGCGTGGCTCGGCGAGCCCCACCACCGGTCCGGGGACGAGATCGAGGCCGTGGCGTCGGCGAGCGACCCCGAGGCCGTGCTCGCCGCGCGCGTGCGCCTCGTGCGCCGCTACCTCGCCGCGTTCGGCCCGGCGACCGTCGCCGACGTGCAGCGCTGGTCGGGGCTCACGCGGCTGCGCGCCGCGGTCGACGTGCTCCGCCCCGAGCTGGTCACCGCGACGGACGACGCGGGGCGCGAGCTGCTCGACCTGCCCGGCGCGCCCCGTCCCACCGGGGACGTGCCGGTCCCGGTGGTCCTCGTCGCCGACTTCGACAACCTCGTGCTCGCGCACGACGACCGCACGCGCGTGCTCGGCACGGTCGCCGTGAAGCAGGTCGTGAGCGTCAACGGGCAGGTCGCGGCCACGGTGCTCGTGGACGGCCGGGTGGCCGGGACGTGGACGTGGCGCGTCGGGCGCGAGGGCGACGACGCCGTCGCCCGGGTCGACGTCCGCCCGCTCCGGCCGGCCACCGCTCCCCCGGCACCGCCCGTGGCGGACGGCACCGGCCGACCGCCCGCGGACCGGCTCGGCGACCCCGACGTGCGCGACGAGGTCGTCGCCCGCGCCGAGGACTGGCTCCGCGTCGCCGCACCCGACGCACGACGTCGCGTCGTCGTGCACGACTGAGCGGTCAGGCGGCGACGGGCGCGGCGTCTCCCGCGTGGTCCGCGCCCAGGTCGCCGGTCTCCCCCGCCCGCACGGCACGGCGGCCGAGGACGATCGTGTAGACCCAGAAGCCCGCGAGCGCGGCCACGCCGATGAGGATCTTCAGCCACCAGGGCATCGTGGACCCCGTCACGAAGCCCTCGATGACGCCGGAGATGCCGAGCGCGATCGCGAGCCCGATCGCGACGGTGACCAGGGCACGTCCCTCCTGGGCGAGGGAGCGACCGCGCGGCAGCGGGCCCGGGTCGACCCACGCCCAGAAGATGCGCAGGCCCGCGGCCCCCGCGACGAAGATCGCCATGAGCTCGAGCAGGCCGTGCGGCGCGATGAGCGTGAGGAACAGGTCGAGCTCGCCGTACGCGGCCATCATGCCGCCCGTCGACCCGACCGCGACGGCGTTGCTGAACAGCACGTACGCGGGGAACACGCCGGTGATGCCCAGACCGACGCACTGCGCGGCGATCCACGCGTTGTTGGTCCACACGACGGTGGCGAAGTCGAGCCCCGGGTCGTAGTACGACGCGAACGCGTTCTCGACGTAGTTCTCGCGCACGCTGGGCGGCCCCATGGAGGCGAGCCCCTCGGGCGTGGTCGCGACCCACACTCCGGCCACGACCGCGACGACGAGGAAGGCCGTCGTCACGCCGATCGACCACCAGCGGATGCGGTACAGCGCCGCGGGCAGCGTCACGCCCAGGAAGCGCACGACGTCGCGCCACGCCGGCTCGTGCGCGCCGGCGATGCGCGTGCGCGCCCGGCCGAGCAGGTCGGACAGCCGCGTGATGACCACGGGGTCGGGGGCGACCGACCGGACCGTCGACAGATGCGTCGCGACGGCCTGGTAGAGGCGCACCAGCTCGTCCGCCTCGGCGCCGTCGAGCGTGCGCCGCCTCGTCAGGGTCTCCAGGCGGTTCCACTGCGCGCGGTGCACGTCGGTGAAGGCGTCGAGGTCCACGACCGATACCCTGCCACACGGACGGGGCACCGGGTCGCCGCCGGCGACGCCGGACGACCGTGCCGGGAGCTGCCGGGGACCGCCCCGGTGGAGCGAGGAGACGAGGAGCGACGTGCGCGACGGCATCCTGATCGGTGAGGGCGTGGTGCTCGACGCGCGCCCCGCGTCGTTCCTGTCCCGTGCGCTCGGTGCCGCGATCGACGTCGCCACGGTCGTCGCGTGCCTCGTCGCGCTGCTCGTCGTCACGTCGCAGTCCCTGTCGTTCGTGGACCCGGACCTCGCGCCGGCGATCGTCGTCGCCGTGCTCGTGCTCGTCACGGTGGTCGTGCCGACGACCGTGGAGACGCTCTCGCGCGGTCGCTCGCTCGGCAAGCTCGCGCTCGGCATCCGGGTGGTGCGCGACGACGGCGGCCCGGTGCGCTTCCGGCACGCCTTCCTGCGGGCGCTCGTCGGCGTGGGCGAGCTGTGGCTCACGCTCGGGTCGGTCGCGCTCATCGCGTCCCTGACGAACGACCGCGGCAAGCGGCTCGGGGACATGGCGGCGGGGACGTACGCGATCCGCGTGCGGGGCGGCCGGCCGACGTTCGCCCCGCTCGCCATGCCCCCGCATCTCGCCGGCTGGGCCGCGCACGCCGACATGCGCCGCCTGCCGGACGGTCTCGCGCTCGCCGCGCGGCAGCTCCTCGCGCGCGTCGACCGGCTCAACCCGGCCTCGCGCGCGCGCCTGGGCCGGGAGCTCGCGGCGCAGGTGGAGCGGTACGTCGCGCCGGGGCCGCCGCCCGGCACCCACCCCGAGGCCTTCCTCATGGCGGTGCTCACCGAGCGCCGCGACCGCGACCGCGTCACCGCGCAGCGCGCCCGGGCGCTCGCCGACGAGCAGGCCGCGCTGCTGCACCGGCTGCCGTACTCGGTGCCCGACCCGTCGCGCTGAGCGCTCCGTCCCCAGGACGGTCGCGGTGCGCGGGAGGCCCCTCGAACCGCCCGACGAGGCGGACGACGCCGACGAGCACCAGGGCGAACGCCCCGAACCACAGCGGCCGGCTCGCCCACCAGTCGGCGCTGCCCGGCTCGGGCAGGCGCGACCCGAGGCCGACGAGCACGAACGCCACGACCGCGATCATCGCGGTGACGTGCCACAGGTAGACCGTCATCGACCGCGCGGCGAGCGCCGTCACGACGCGCCGGCCGGCGCCCTGCGCCCACCGGACGAGGTGCTCGCGCGCGGCGAGCGCGAGGGCGACGAGCGCGACCGCGTGCAGCAGGACCGGTGCCGTGGGCGGGCCGAGGTTGGAGATCGCGTCGCCGGGCATGCCGATGAGGGAGACGGGGTACGGCCCGACGGCGACGAGGAGCGCCGCGAGCGCGAGCGCGCCGAGGCCCGACGCGACGAGCACGGCGCCCGACGGCAGCACCGCGACGGGCACGACGCGCCCGCGTCGCACGACCCGCAGCCCGGATCGCGCGTCGGCGTACAGCACGCCGACCGCGTACGGCACCGCCCAGACGAGCACGACGTCGACGAGCGCGAGCGTCTCGAGCCCCGCGCCGAAGCGCAGCGCCTCGACGGCCAGCGGTAGCGCCGCGAGCGCGGCGACGCCCCACCAGCCGCACGCGTGCAGCGTCCGCCGCAGCAGGGGCGTGAGCGCGACGAGGGCGACGTAGACGGCGAGGAACCACAGCGGCTGCGGGGCGAGCCGTGCGAGGGTCCACGCGACGTCGTCGGGCAGGGGCGACGCGAGCAGCGCGCCGACGATCCCCGCCCAGACCGCGACGAGCACGGCCACCGGCCGCAGGAGACGGGGCAGGCGCCGCGCGACGAGCCGCCACCCGCTCGGCCCGGGCACCGGCGCGGTGCCGGCCTCGCGCTGGAGACCGTACGCGGCCGAGGCGCCGGCGGTGAGGAACAGCAGCGCGAGCACCTGCAGCACCCACGTCGCGGTCCAGCCGTACCCGTGCGCGAGCGCGTTGCCGATCTCGAGGTCGCGACCGTCCCACGACGCGTCGGCCATGAGCCAGTGGGCCGCGACGACGCACAGCGTCGCGACGGCGCGCACGGCGTCGACGAACACGTCCCGCGGCGGCCGGGCACGCGGGCCGGGCACCGTGGGACGCGGCACCGTGGGACGCGGCGGGACGGGCGCCGTCGGGCGCGATGGGGCGAGCAGGGCGGTCACGGGACGCTCCTCGGTCGGCGGGCGCCGGGAGGCGACCCGGCTCCACCAGTCTCGAAACATCCCTTTCGCCCCGGTACGGGAGCGTCCCCCGAGCGGGGCGTGGCTCGCCGCCCGACGTCACGGGGGTTCTCCCCCGTCCCGGCGGGCGCGCCGGCGTCAGGCCTTGAGGTAGCGCAGCACGGCGAGCACGCGCCGGTGGTCGCCGGAGTCGGGCGGGAGCCCGAGCTTGCCGAAGATGGACGTGACGTTCTTCTCCACCGCGCCGTAGGACAGGAAGAGCGTCTCGGCGATCGCCGAGTTCGACCTGCCCTGCGCCATGAGCTCGAGCACCTCGGTCTCGCGCGGCGTGAGGCGCGCGAGACCGTCGTCGGCGCGCGAGGCGCCCATGAGCTGGCTCACGACCTCCGGGTCGAGCACCGTCTGCCCCGCGGCGATGCGGGTCAGCGCGTCCACGAACTCGGCCACGTCGGCGACCCGGTCCTTGAGCAGGTAGCCGACGCCGCGCGCACCGCCCGTGAGCAGCTCGCTCGCGAACCTCGTCTCGACGTACTGGGAGAAGAGCAGCACCCCGAGGTCCGGGTGCGCGGCCCGCAGCGCGAGCGCGGCGCGCAGGCCCTCGTCGGTGAAGGTGGGGGGCATGCGGATGTCGACGACCGCGACGTCGGGCAGCGCGTCGGCGGCGGCGAGCCGGCCGACCTCGGTGACGAGCGCGTCGCCGTCGCCCGTCGCGGCGACGACCTCGTGGCCGCGGCGCGTGACGAGCGCGACCAGCCCGTCGCGCAGGATGGCCGAGTCCTCGGCGATGACGAGCCGCACGCGGTCTCCTTCAGGGGCTGCTGGTCGTGGCGGTGCTCCGGGGGTGGTCGGCGTCATCCTCGCACGGGCGTCACACGCGGGTGGGCAGCAGCACGGTGACGACCGTCGGGCCGCCGACGGGGCTCGACAGCTCGAACGTCCCGTCGACCGACCGGACGCGCTCGGCGAGCCCGGCGAGCCCGGTGCGGTGACCGTCCGGGCCTGGCTCGACGACGCGCGCGCCGCCCTGGCCGTCGTCGCGCACGCGCACGCGCACCCGGTCGCCGCGCCCGCCGCGGCCCGTCCCGGCGCCCTGCCGCTCGACGAGCACGTAGACGCCCGTCGCCCGGGCGTGCTTGACCGCGTTGGTCACGAGCTCGGCGACGCAGAAGTACGCGATGGTCTCCACCGCGGGAGCGAGGCGGCCCGAGGACTCCACGGCGGGGTCGACGTCGACGGTGACGGGCAGGGGCGACCGTGCGGCGAGCGTCTCGAGCGCGAGGGCGAGGCCGTTGTCGAGCGCGGGCGGGTGGATGCCGCGCGCGAGCTCGCGCAGCTCCACGAGCGCCTCCTTCGTCGACGCGTGCGCCTGGTCCACCAGGGCGAGGGCGTCGGCCCGCTCCTCCCCCGCCGCGCCCCGGGCGCCGTCGGTCGCGAGCATCTCCTTCGCCTCGCCGAGCTGCATCGCCACGGCGACGAGCCGCGCCTGCGTCCCGTCGTGCAGGTCGCGCTCGATGCGGCGGAGCTTCGCGTCGGCGTCCTCGACGGTGCGCCCGCGCGACTCCTCGAGGTCGGCGACGCGCAGGCTGGCGAGCGTCGGGGCGAGCAGCGCCACGGTGAGTGCCCGGAACAGGACCGCGAAGCCGTGCGTCACGTGCGGCCACACCCACAGGAACAGCGCACCGACGAGCACGAGGCCGAGCTGGCGCACCGGGGTGTCGACGTACCAGTCGGTGCCGAACGAGGCGCCGCGGTGCCACGTGCCGTCGCCCGCCTGCTGCAGCGGCAGCCAGCGCGACCAGACCCAGTGCGTCGTGCCGCCGAGGCCCACCGCGAGGAAGACCGTGCTGACGACGAAGGACACGAGCGCGAGCGGGAAGGTGACGACGAGGAACGCCAGGGCGCGCCAGCCGGTCCCGTCCCCGAGGCCGGACCACAGCGTGCGCCAGAACCCGCGCGGCCGGACGTACGGCGCCGGGGCGAGCACGTCCGTCGCGAGCATCGACCGCGCCATCGACCGGTACATCGCGCCCCAGCCGCGGCCACCGAGGACGAGCGCGCTCGAGACCACGAGGCCGACGACGGTCGCGAGGATCCCGCCCGTGAACGAGACGGTGAACACCGCGTACGTGAACCCGAACGGCGCGAGGAGGAGCGCGAGCCACAGGTACCCGTACTCGCGCCACGTGGCGCCCGCGAACGGCGCGCGCGCGAACGAGACCGGCGTGCGGTGCGCGACGGACCGCGGGTCGGGCCGCGAGCCGGGGACGCCGGACGACGCGACGTCGGGCACCGGGCGGGCGGGTGCGCCCTCCGCGGTGCTCGTGCCCGACGGCGCGGCGCCGCCCGGGCCGGCGAGGCTCGGCTGGTCAGGGGTCACGGCAGTCATGGTGCCAGTCTCCGGGCGGCCCGACGGGCCCCGCCAGGGTGCGGTCCGCCGCACCGTACGGGGGGCCTCCCCCGTACGGTGCGGCGCCTGGTCGTCAGTACCGGTAGTGCTCGGGCTTGAACGGTCCTTCGACGGGCACGCCGAGGTAGTCCGCCTGCGACGGGGACAGCTCCGTGAGCCGCACGCCGAGGGCGTCGAGGTGCAGGCGCGCGACCTTCTCGTCGAGCACCTTCGGCAGGCGGTACACCTGCTGGCCGTACGCGCGGTCGCGGTTCTCGGCCACCGCGGTCGTCGCGTCCGTGTGCAGCTCGATCTGGCCGATCACCTGGTTGGAGAACGAGTTGCTCATGACGAACGACGGGTGCCCCGTCGCGTTGCCGAGGTTGAGCAGGCGCCCCTCGGACAGCACGATGATCGACCGCTCGCCGCGCTCGACGCCGTCCGGTCCGGCGCCGGCCGGGAAGGTCCACTCGTGGACCTGGGGCTTGATCTCGGTGCGCACGACCCCCGGCAGGTCCGCGAGGCCGGCCATGTCGATCTCGTTGTCGAAGTGGCCGATGTTCCCGACGACGGCCTTGTCCTTCATCGCGGCCATGTGCTCGGCGCGGACGACGTCCTTGTTGCCGGTGGTCGTGATGAAGAAGTCGGCCTCCCCCACGACGTCCTCGAGGCGCGCGACCTGGTAGCCGTCCATCGCCGCCTGCAGCGCGCAGATCGGGTCGACCTCGGACACGATGACGCGCGCGCCCTGGCCGCGGAAGGCCTCGGCCGCGCCCTTGCCGACGTCGCCGTAGCCCGCGACGAACGCGACCTTGCCGCCGATGAGCACGTCGGTCGCGCGGTTGATGCCGTCGGGCAGGGAGTGGCGGATGCCGTACTTGTTGTCGAACTTGCTCTTGGTGACCGAGTCGTTGACGTTGATCGCCGGGAAGAGCAGCTCGCCGTTCTCCGCGAGCTGGTAGAGCCGGTGCACACCCGTCGTCGTCTCCTCGGTGACGCCGCGGATGCCCTGCGCGACCGTGGTCCAGCGCAGCGGGTCGGCCTCGAGGGCGCGGCGCAGCACGGCGCGGACGACGTTCATCTCGTGCGTGTGGTCGGGCTCGCCAGGCAGCGTGTCCGGCGGCACGACGCCCGCGCGCTCGTACTGCAGTCCGAGGTGGACGAGCATCGTCGCGTCGCCGCCGTCGTCGAGGATCAGGTTCGGACCGGCCGGCCGGTCGTCGTCCGTCCCGTCCGCGCCCGGCCAGACGAGGATCTGCTCCGTGCAGTCCCAGTACTCCTCGAGGCTCTCGCCCTTCCAGGCGAACACCGGGACGCCGCGGGGGTCGTCGGGCGTGCCGTCGGGGCCGACGACGATCGCCGCCGCGGCCTCGTCCTGCGTCGAGAAGATGTTGCAGCTCGCCCAGCGCACCTGCGCGCCCAGCGCGACGAGCGTCTCGATGAGCACCGCCGTCTGGACCGTCATGTGCAGGGAACCGGCGATGCGCGCGCCGGCGAGCGGCTGGGACGCGCCGTACTCGGCGCGCAGCGCCATGAGCCCCGGCATCTCGTGCTCGGCGAGACGGATCTGGTGGCGTCCGGCAGGGGCGAGGGAGAGGTCGCGGACCTTGTAGCGGCCGGGGACCTCGTCGAACCCGGGGGTCCCGAGAGTGGGGGCTGGCGCCGTCGTGGACATGGGTCCTCCTGTGCTGTGGGTGCTCACGGTTGTCGCGCTGGGGGCTCCCGTCCGCGCCGTCGGGCCGGCGTACCGGCCACCACCCCAGCCTACCGAGCACGGTGGACGGCCCCGCCGGCCGCACGCGGGGATCACCCGCCACCGGCCAGGACCGGGTGGCGGACGTGAGCAGCCGAGGGACGGGAACGGGTGAAGGAGAGGAACGCGCGTGCGCGCGCGATAACACGATCTCTTGACCCTTTCAATGTCACGAAGCCGTAACGATCGCCGATCCGTCCCGACGCTTGCGGTTTCAACGATTTTGGGTCAAGAATCGTCCTGGAATCGGCCCTCCGTGCGGGGTCCTCGGTAGAAATTTCCCCTCGCTTGCTGCAAGGTGCTGGGCGAACCGATGGAGATCGGATCAGTGTGAGGTCCCGCCCGGTACCCGTCCCGGGTGCCCGCTGGACGTGCAGCCCCCTGGCCGCCGTCCCCGCGCCGCGGGACCTCGGTCTCACCGCCGTCGACGGCCCCCGGACCGGGGTGGCGTCTGCCCGCACGGCGGTGCGCCGCTGGTCCACGGACGGAAGGTGGCGACACCCACCGCATGACTGCACTCAGCACATCCCGGCCGGCGGACACCGCCGGCCCCGACGGCGCCGACGGCGCCGGGCAGACCGAGCGCGGGACCGCGCTCTCGGTCCGCGACGTCTACAAGGTCTTCGGCCGCAAGCCGCTCGACGCCGTCCGGCGCCTCGAGCAGGGCGCCTCCCGCGACGACGTGAAGACGCTCGGCACCGCCGCGGTGATCGACGCGAGCTTCGACGTGAAGCAGGGCGAGATCTTCGTCGTCATGGGCCTGTCGGGCTCCGGCAAGTCGACGCTCATCCGCATGCTCAACGGCCTGTGGAAGCCCACGTCCGGGCACGTCCTCCTCGGCGACGCCGACCTCGCGGCCGTCGACGCGAAGGAGATGCGCGAGCTCCGGCGCCAGCGCGTGAGCATGGTGTTCCAGCACTTCGCGCTCCTGCCGCACCGCACGGTGCGCGACAACGCCGCGTACCCGCTGGAGATCCAGGGCGTCGGCAAGGCCGAGCGCCGCGAGAAGGCACAGCGCGCCCTCGAGCTGGTCGGGCTCGGCGGCTGGGAGGACTCCCTGCCGTCGCAGCTGTCCGGCGGCATGCGCCAGCGCGTGGGCCTCGCCCGCGCGCTCGCCGCCGACACCGACGTGCTGCTCATGGACGAGGCGTTCAGCGCGCTCGACCCGCTGATCCGCCGCGAGATGCAGGAGCAGCTCCTCGAGCTCCAGCAGACGCTCGGCAAGACGATCGTGTTCATCACGCACGACCTCAACGAGGCCATGCACCTCGGCGACCGCATCGCCGTGATGCGCGACGGCCGCATCGTCCAGATCGGCACCGCCGAGCAGATCCTGTCCGACCCCGCGAACGACTACGTGGCCCAGTTCGTCGCCGACGTCGACCGGACGCGCGTCCTGACCGCCTCGTCGGTCATGGTCCGCCCCGCCGTCGTCGTGCCGATGGGCGGCGGGCCGCGCCAGGCCAGCCGCACCATGCGCGAGGCGCAGGTGTCGGCCGCGTACGTCGTCGACCGCCAGCGCCGCCTCCAGGGCGTCGTGCGCGACGACGACGCCGTCGCGGCGATCAAGGCGGGCAAGGAGTCGCTCGAGGGGATCGTGCGCGACGGCGTCACGCCCGTCTCGCCCGAGACGCCCCTCGCCGAGATCTTCGCGCCCGCCGCGGAGTCTCCCCTGCCCGTGGCGGTCACCGACGAGGCGGGTCGTCTCGTCGGTGTCGTGCCCCGCGTCACGCTGCTCGAGGCCATGGTGCCCGGCGACCAGCCCCGCACCGGCGAGATCGACCTGTCGGCGACCGGCACGTCGGCCGGCACCTCGGACGGCACCACGGACGGGGTCGCCACCGACCACGACGGGACCTCGACCGAGGGAGGTGCGGCATGACCGACACCCTCGTCCCCCGTATCCCCCTCGGCCACTGGGTCGAGGCGTTCATCGACTGGATCACCGCGACCTTCCGGATCGTGTTCGACCTCATCAAGGACGTCCTCGGCGGCGTCTACGAGCTCCTCGAGACGATCCTCACCAGCCCGCCCTTCTGGGTCGTCGCGATCGTGCTCGCCGCGCTCGCTCTCCTGGCCAAGGGCTGGAAGCTCGCCGTCGGGTCGCTCGCCGGGTTCGTCGTCATCGCCGGCGTCAACATGTGGGGCGCCGCGATGGAGACCCTCGCGCTGGTGCTCGTCGCCACCCTCATCGCCCTCGTGATCGCGATCCCGCTCGGCATCTGGGCGGCCCGGAACGACAACGTCTCGCGGGTCGTGCGCCCGGTCCTCGACTTCATGCAGACCATGCCGGCGTTCGTCTACCTCATCCCGACGGTCGTCATCTTCCTCACCGGCCCCGTGCCCGGGATCATCGCGACCATCGTGTTCGCCCTCGCCCCCGGCGTGCGGTTCACCGAGCTCGGCATCCGCCAGGTCGACAAGGAGGTGGTCGAGGCCGGCAAGGCCTTCGGCTCGACCCCTGGGCGCATCCTGCGCCAGATCCAGCTCCCCCTCGCCCTGCCGACGATCATGGCCGGCGTCAATCAGGTCATCATGCTCGCCCTGTCGATGGTCGTCCTCGCGGGCCTCGTCGGCTCCGGCGGGCTGGGCGAGGACGTCGTCGCCGCCCTCCAGCGCGTGGACGTCGCGCTCGGCTTCGAGGCAGGGATCGCCGTCGTCATCCTCGCGATGTTCCTCGACCGCGTCACCTCGGCCCTCGGCGAGCGCGCCCCCGTCTCCCGGGCCCTCGCCGCGACGCGCGACTGAGCCCGACGCACCACTGAACGGACGGGCCACCGCGCCCGACACCCCGCCCGGCGCACCGCCGCCGGGCACCACCCACCGGGCCTGCCCCCGGGCCCCAGGAAGGAACCCATGATCCCCGCACGCACCACCACCCGCACCGCCCGCACGCGCCGCGGCGCCGTCGTCGCGGCCACGCTGGCCCTCGGCCTCGGCCTGAGCGCCTGCGCCTCCGACACCGACACCGGCGAGACCGGCGACGAGTCGGCCGCCGCGACCGAGGACGAGACCGAGATCTCGATCGGCATCCCGTCCGGCTGGGACGAGGGCATCGCCGTCTCCCACCTGTGGACCGCGATCCTGGAGGACGAGGGCTACACCGTCGACTCGCAGACCGCCGACGTCGGCGTCATCTACACCGGCCTCGCCGGCGGCGACTTCGACGTCACCTTCGACGTCTGGCTGCCCTACACCCACGCCTCCTACCTCGAGGAGTACGGCGAGGAGGTCACCGATCTCGGCTACTGGTACGACGACGCCAAGCTCACCATCGCCGTCAACGAGGACTCCCCCGCCCAGTCGCTCGAGGACCTCGCCGAGATGGCCGACGAGTACGGCAACAAGCTCGTCGGCATCGAGGCCGGTGCCGGTCTCACGAAGATCACCCAGGAGGAGGTCATCCCGACCTACGGCCTGGAGGGCATGGACTACTCCATCTCGTCGACGCCGGCGATGCTCGCCGAGCTCAAGGGCGCGACCGACGCCGGCGAGAACGTCGCCGTGACGCTGTGGCGCCCGCACTGGGCCTACGACGAGTTCCCCATCCGTGACCTCGAGGACCCCGAGGGCGCGCTCGGCGACGCCGAGGAGATCCACGTCTGGGGCACCTCCGACTTCGAGGAGCGCTACCCGACGCTGACCAAGCTCATCGGCGCGTTCGAGCTGGACGACGAGCAGCTGTTCTCGCTCGAGAACATGATGTTCAACTCCGACGAGTACGCGGACGAGCAGGCCGCCGTGGACGCCTGGCTCGAGGAGAACCCGACGTTCGTCGAGGACCTCAAGGAGGCCGCGGGCGTCTGACCCGCGAGCGGCGGCGCCCGGTCCGGCGCGCCGCTCGTGCGGCTGCGGTCCATCGGTTCGCCGCAGCCACCAGGGCACCGCACGGTGCCCGACGGCGAAGGCCGGCTCCCTGCGGGGAGCCGGCCTTCGTGCGTGCCGGGACGGGCGGGTGGTCGACGCGAGGGCGCCGGACCCGTCAGAGCGGCCGCGCGTCGTCCTCGAGCAGCACGGGGATGCCGTCGCGCACGGGGTACGCGAGCGGGCGGTCGGGGTCGGTCGAGCGCAGCTCCGGCTCGCCGCCCGGGCCCGTGCCGTCGACGAGCGTCGCGCCCGTGACGGGGCAGCGCAGCGCCTCGCGCACCCAGGGGTCGATCTGCAGGGTCATGCTCGCTCCTCGTCGGTCGGGGTACCGGGGGTGGCCGTGCCGGGCGCCGGGCCCGTCGCGCGCACGAGCGACAGCACGTCGTCGCGCACCTTCTCCATGATGTCCTGGTCCGCCGCCTCCACGTTCAGCCGCAGCAGCGGCTCGGTGTTCGACGCGCGCAGGTTGAACCACCACTGCGGGTGGGAGTCCCAGTGCGAGACGGTCAGCCCGTCCAGCTCGTCCACCTCGACGGGGCCCGCGCCCTCCTGCGTCACGTACGCCTCGACGACGCGGGCGCGGGCCGCGGGGACGTCGGCGACGGTCGAGTTGATCTCGCCGGACGCCACGTACGGCTCGTACATCTCCGCGACCGCCGACAGCGGGTGCGGCTGCGAGCCGAGCGCCGCGAGCACGTGCATCGCCGCGAGCATGCCCGTGTCCGCGAAGAAGAAGTCGCGGAAGTAGTAGTGGGCGCTGTGCTCGCCCCCGAACACGGCGTCGTGCTGGGCCATCTGCGCCTTGATGAACGAGTGCCCCACGCGGGTGCGCACGGTGCGCGCCCCGGCGGCGCCCAGGAAGTCGGAGACCGCGCGCGACGTGATGAGGTTGTGGATGACGACAGGCGGTGAGCCGCCGTCCTTCTCGAGCTCCTTGCCGACCTCGCGCAGCCCCACGAGCGCCGTGATCGCCGACGGCGACACCGGGTCGCCGTGCTCGTCCACGACGAAGCAGCGGTCCGCGTCGCCGTCGAACGCGAGCCCCAGGTCGGCGTCGTGCTCGACCACGGCCGCCTGCAGGTCGCGCAGGTTCTCCGGGTCGAGCGGGTTCGCCTCGTGGTTCGGAAACGTGCCGTCGAGCTCGAAGTAGAGCGGCACGACGTCGAGCGGGAGCGCCGGCAGCCCCGCGCCCGTGCCCAGCACCGCCGGCACCGTGTGCCCGCCCATGCCGTTCCCCGCGTCGACCACGACCTTGAGCGGACGGATGCCCGCGAGGTCCACCAGGCTGCGCAGGAACGCGGCGTAGTCGGCGAGCATGTCGTGGTCGCTCGTCGTCCCCGCGGGCTCCGCCGGGGCCGGGAGACCGTCGTCGAGGTACGCCTCGGCCGTGCGCCGGACGTCGGCCAGTCCCGAGTCCTGCCCGACCGGGCGCGCGCCCGCACGGCACAGCTTGATGCCGTTGTACGCGGCCGGGTTGTGGCTCGCCGTGAACATCGCCCCGGGCACCCCGAGCACCCCCGACGCGTGGTAGAGCCCGTCCGTCGAGCACAGCCCGATGCGCGTGACGTCCACGCCCGCGTCCGTGAGGCCCTCGGCGAACGCGTCGACCAGCGCCGGCCCCGAGTCGCGCATGTCGTGCCCGACGACGGCGCGCGGCCGCGCCGGCACGTCACCCGTCGCGCCCGGTGCCTCCGGCAGCACGACCGCGCTGGCGAACGCCGCGCCGATGGCCCGCGCCACCTCCGGGTTCAGCTGGTCCGGGACCGTGCCGCGGACGTCGTAGGCCTTGATGAGGTGGGACAGGTCGCTGCTCACCGAGGCAGCGTATCGCCCGACGTCGCACGCCGACGGCTGTGCCGACGCCGCGCGCTACTGGCCGGCGGCGGCGTAGCGGGCCTCCGTCGTGGCCTTCGCCGGCCGCCACCACTGCTCGTTCGCCCGGTACCACTCGACGGTCTGCTCCAGCCCTGCGCGGAACCCCGCGTACCTCGGCGTCCAGCCGAGCTCCGTGCGCAGACGCCTCGCGTCGATCGCATACCGCAGGTCGTGCCCGGCGCGGTCCGTGACGAGGTCGTAGTCGTCCTCGTCACGGCCGAAGATCGCGAGGAGCTCCCGCACGACGTCGCGGTTCGACCGCTCGCCGTCCGCACCGACGAGGTACACCTCGCCGGGGACACCGCGCTCGACGATGGTCCACACGGCCGCGTTGTGGTCGTCGACGTGGATCCAGTCGCGCACGTTGGCGCCGGTGCCGTAGAGCTTCGGCCGGCCGCCGTCGATCAGGGTGGTGACCTGTCGCGGGATGAACTTCTCGACGTGCTGGTACGGCCCGTAGTTGTTCGAGCAGTTCGAGATCGTCGCCGAGACCCCGAACGAGCGCACCCAGGCCCGTACGAGCAGGTCGCTCGAGGCCTTGGTCGAGGAGTACGGCGACGACGGGTTGTAGGGCGTCGCCTCGGTGAACCGCTCGGGGTCGTCGAGGTCGAGGTCTCCGTAGACCTCGTCCGTCGACACGTGGTGGAGGCGGACGCCGTGCCGGCGGACGGCCTCGAGGAGGGTGAACGTCCCGAGCACGTTGGTCCGGACGAACGGGGACGGGTCGGCGAGCGAGTTGTCGTTGTGCGACTCGGCGGCGAAGTGGACGACCAGGTCGCACGCGCCGACGAGACGGTCCACGAGCGCGGCGTCCGCGACGTCTCCGACGTGCAGCTCCACCTGGTCGCGCACCGGGTCGAGGGAGGACGTGGAGGCGGCGTACGTGAGCGCGTCGAGCACGACGACCTCCACGTCCGGGCGCTCGGCCACGGTCGAGCGGACGAAGGCCGACCCGATGAAACCCGCGCCGCCCGTCACCAGGACCCGCACGTCGACCTCCTCGGGGCCTCGTCGAAACACCGTTCCGTCGCCGCGAGTCTAGGTCCGGCGAAGCCGCGCGCCGGTGCCCGTCGGCCCGATTTCACCCGTCGTGGGCGCAGTCGGCCGTGAGAGCCTGACCGGTGTGAAAGGGATCATCCTCGCCGGTGGCGCAGGCACGCGGCTGCACCCGATCACGATCGGCGTGAGCAAGCAGCTCCTGCCCGTCTACGACAAGCCGATGATCTACTACCCGCTGTCGACCCTGCTGCTCGCCGGCATGCGGGACGTGCTCGTGATCACGACGCCGCACGACGCCGACGCGTTCCACCGGCTGCTCGGCGACGGGTCGCAGTTCGGCATCTCCCTCACGTACGCCGTGCAGGACGAGCCCAACGGCCTCGCGCAGGCGTTCGTCCTCGGCGCCGACTTCCTCGACGGCGACGCTGCCGCGCTCGTCCTCGGCGACAACATCTTCTACGGCCCCGGTCTCGGGGACCGGCTCCAGCGGTTCGCGGACGTCGACGGCGGCGCGGTGTTCGCCTACCGCGTCGCCGACCCCACCGCGTACGGCGTCGTCGAGATCGACGACTCGGGCCGTGCGCTGAGCATCGAGGAGAAGCCGGCCGCTCCTCGGAGCCGCTACGCGATCCCGGGGCTGTACTTCTACTCGGCGGACGTCGTCGACGTCGCCCGGAGCCTGCGCCCGTCCGCGCGGGGCGAGTACGAGATCTCCGACGTGAACCGGCACTACATGGACGAGGGCCGGCTGCACGTCGAGGTGCTGCCGCGCGGCACCGCGTGGCTCGACACCGGGACCGTGGGATCGCTGCTGGACGCGAGCGACTACGTGCGCACGATCGAGCACCGGCAGGGGTTGAAGATCGGGGCGCCGGAGGAGGTGGCGTGGCGCCGAGGCCTGCTCTCCGACGACGAGCTGCGCGACCGCGCCGAGGCGCTGGTGCCGTCCGGGTACGGCGCCTACCTGCTGTCGCTGCTCGACGGATGACGCACCGACGGGAGCCCGCTCAGGACGCGCGGGGCCGCCGCACGCCACCGGGTGCGCCAGTCGCCGATCGGCGCGACGCCTGCCGCACGGGTGGCGTCGTGGCCGAGCACGGACCACGACGGACGCGGAGCCGGGCGAGCGAGGGCGCCGCTCGTCGTGGGGCGCACCATCGCGGGGTCCCGTCCGGCGGAGGCGACCACCTCCTGCGCCAGCTCGTACCACGTCGCGGCGCCCTCGGACGTCCCGTGGTAGACCCCGGGAGCGACCTCGGCCTCGACGAGCCGCACCACGAGGTCCGCGAGGTCGACGGTCCACGTGGGCTGCCCCGTCTGGTCGTCGACGACGTCGAGCACGTCGCGCTGCGCCGCGTACGTAGCGATGGTTCGCGGGAAGCACGAGCCGTGGGCCCCGTAGAGCCACGCCGTCCGCACGACGAGCGCCCCGGGATGCTCCGACCGGGTCGCCCACTCCCCCGCCGCCTTCGTCCGGCCGTAGGCCGAGCGGGGTGCGAGCAGCGTCCCCTCGGCGTGGGGAGCGAGCGCACCCGCCCCGCCGTCGTCCATCACGTAGTCCGTCGAGACGTGCACGAGCCGGGCGCCTCGCCGGGCGGCGGCCTGGGCGACGTGCTGGGCCCCGACGGCGTTGACCGCGAAGGCCGTCGCCTCGTCGTCCTCCGCGGCGTCCACGGCCGTGTACGCCGCCGCGTTGACCACGACGTCGGCGGCCTCGAGCGCCGCGTCGACGGCGTCCGCGTCGGTCACGTCCAGCCGGGAGCGCCCGAGCGCGGCGACCTCGTGCCCGTCGGCGCGCAGCCTCGCCACGAGGTCGACGCCGAGCATCCCCTCGGCTCCGGTCACCACCCAGCGTGCCACCGCCCGCTCCTTCCTCCGCCGCGCCCGGTCCTGGACGATGGCGACATCCTTCCACCCGAGCCCGCCGCGAGGTCGCTCGCCACCCGTGCCGAAGGAGCAGCATGGACGTCCGCGCACTGAGGATCGACGGCGCGTGGGAGCTCACCCCTCGCCTGCACCCGGACGACCGGGGGACGTTCCTCGAGTGGTTCACGGCGGAAGCGCTCCGGGACGCGACCGGGCGCGACCTCGTCCTCGCCCAGGCGAACGCTTCGGTGTCCCGGGCGGGAGTCGTGCGCGGCATCCACTACGCCGACGTCCCGCCGGGCCAGGCGAAGTACGTGACGTGCACCACCGGCTCCGTCCTCGACGTGGTCGTCGACCTGCGCGTCGGCTCCCCGACCTTCGGCACCTGGGACTCCGTCCTCCTCGACGCCCACGACCGGCGCGCTGTCTTCCTCTCCGAGGGCCTGGGGCACGCCTTCATGTCCCTCGAGGACGGCTCGACGGTCGTCTACCTGTGCTCCGCCGGCTACGCCCCCGAGCGGGAGCACGCGGTCGACCCGACCGACCCCGAGATCGGGGTCGCCTGGCCCGCGCACGGGCCGGGCGGGGAACCGTTGACCCCGCTCTTCTCGCCCAGGGACGCGGCGGCGCCGTCGCTGTCCGAGGCGTGCGCGGCCGGGTCGCTGCCGCGGGCCGACGCGGTGGCCGCCTACCTCGCGACGCTCAGGTCCTGACGGCTCAGGACTCTCCCTCGGCGCGCAGCACGCGCAGGTGTCCGCGGCGCCCCACCTCGGTGACGTCGGCCGGCTCGGGGAGCGCGCGGGGCCTGCCGGCCTGACGCACCGCGTCCGCGAGCGCGGAGAGGTCGTCGTCGCTCGGCCCGGTCTCGACGAAGTGCGGCGAGAGACGGACCACCTCCCACCCACGCGGTGCGGTCAGCCGCTCGGCGTGCTCGGCGCACAGGTCGTAGCTGTGGGGCTCCGCGAGGTGCGCGAGAGGGCCCAGGACCGCGGTCGAGTCCGCGTACACGTAGGTGAGGGTCGCGACGGCCGCACGGACGCACGCCGTGCGCGAGCACTGCCTGACGGATCTCACGGGGTGACCCTACGCCCTCCGCCGGCCCCGCCACGGCGGCACACGCCGATGCGCAGCGCGCTCCCGCGGCGGGAGTCTAGAGTCGTCGTGTGCGTGGCTTCTCCTTCCCCGGGTCCCGGCCCGAGCCCGGCCGTGGCCGGCGACCTCGTGACCGTCCGGCCGGCCGCAGGGCGCAGCGCGCCGTCGAACCGGTGTCGCCGCTCGACGTGCCGGTGATCCCGCCGAGGGCGCCGGGTCCGGGCAGCGAGGGCGAGCCCGCGCCGCGTCGTCGCGACCGCCGCGGCCGGGGTATCCGAGGCCCTCTCCTGCCGCCGTCCGCACCGGCCAACCGGACGCGGGCCGAGAGGTTCGACGAGGTGGTCCTGGACGCCGTCGAGCACGTGGAGCGGCGGTGGGCCAAGCAGCTGCGGGGCACGGAGTTCGCGGTCGAGGACGTGCCGCCGTCGGACCCGGCACCGTGGGAGGACGGGGGCGTGCCGCTCGGGCGTACCTTCCCCGCCGACTCGGGCGGGCCCGCGCGTGTCGTGGTGTACCGGCGACCGGTCGAGGCGCGCGCCGTGGACCGCGAGGACCTCGAGGACCTCGTGCACGACGTCGTCGTGGAGCAGGTCGCCCACCTGCTCGCGCGGTCGCCCGAGGAGATCGACCCGCGCTACGGCGACGAGCGCTGACGGAGGCGGCTCAGCGGCCGCCGAGCCCGGCGGTGTCCGAGGCGCGCACCCCGACCTCGCGCGCGACCGAGCCGTCGGTGACGGGGAGCAGCACGGAGACGAGGCTCGGTGCCGTGTCGCCCTCGTCGCCGCTCGTGGGGCCGGCCGCCAGGAGCACCGTCCAGGAGGCGGCGAGACCGTCGTCGGCCTCCTCCACGTCAACCGTGACGACGGCGGGCGCCTGGTCCGCGCCGTCGGGGACGAGCGACGCGGGGTCGAGGGTCGTCGCGGTCCCCGCCTCGACCGTCACGGGGCTCTCCCCGAGGAGCGAACCGTCGCCGGCGTAGGCCGACACGGCCAGCACGAGCGTCCCCGTCGGGTCCTCCTCGTCCGCCGTGACGGGGACCGCGGCCAGCGAGAGGCTCGCCGTCGTCCCCGGGACCAGCGCCACCTGGCCGGCGCGTGCGCTCTCCGCCGGGCGCAGCGGCGTCGCCGCGATCCACGCCCGGTCGTACTGGCGCTCCTCGTGGAGCAGGTCGGGGTCCGGCTCCCCGCGCCGGTCCGTCGACGCCCCGGCCACGACCGGGACGTCCGCGTGGACGGCGACGCCGTAGCTCCCGGCCGGCAGGCCGCCGAGCGGGACGTCGGTGACGACGCCCGGCCGCAGCGTGACGTCCTCGAGCCCGCGCAGCGTCACGGGCCCGTCGGGACCGTACACCGCCACGCGTGCGGACCCGGGCTCGTCGCCCGGCGCGAGGAGCCGCAGCCGGGGTGCGTGCGGGTCGTCGACCGCCTCGCCGGCGCTCGGTACCCCCGCGACGACGAGGTCGTGCGCGGGCTCGGCGCCGGGCACGACGTAGTCGACCCCGAGGGGGACGAGCCCGTCGAGCGTGTTCTGCTGGAGGTACGCGGAGACCAGGCCGCCCGACGACTCGACGCGGACCACCATGCGACGCTGCTCGGGCGCCGACGCCTCGACGAGCCGCACGACCTCCGTACCCGGGCCGACGAGCTGCTGGCCGCCGCCCGCGAGCACCGCCCTGCCGTCGGGACCCCACACGGTGACCTGGACCGTGGCGGGCGTGTCGCCCGGGTTCTGGAGCACGAGCTGCGCGCTGCTGCCGATCTCCGTGCTCCCGCCGACGAGCCACTGGCTCACGCCAGGCCGGTCACAGCTCGCCGCGGCGAGGCCGCGCAGGTCACCGGCGGTCGTCACCGAGCCGACGGCGGCGGCGACGCGGGGAGGGTCGCCCTCGCCCGGGCGCACCGTCACGACGGAACCGGCCGTCGGACCCTCCACGTCGATCGTCGCCAGGCCGTCCGGTGCGGGCGCCGGCGTCAGGTCCCGCGCCCCGCTGCCGTCCAGCGCGCCGAGCGACGCCGCTCCGGCGCTCCCGACCGCGACACGCAGCGTGCTCGTGGTGCCGACGGGGGCGGGGCCGAACTGCGCGTCGCCCACCGCCTCCGGGTCGGTCAGCCGGGCAGGGCCCGGGCAGACGACGACGTCCTGCGCCGGCGTGACGGTGACCTGCTGGACCGGGTCCACGACCTGCTGCTGCGGCAGGCGGCCGACCGCGTCGCCGCCGAACGCGGCCACCGCGCCGACCGCCACGACGCCCACCACGCCGGCGCTCGTCACCGCGACACGTCGCAGGACCCGGCGCCCGTCGCCGGAGCCACGTCGCGACCGTCCTGCCGCCGCCGCTCGTCGCCGCGCCTCACGTCGAGCCTCGCCCGTCACGTCGTCCACCCTCTCCGTCACCTCGCCACCGGGCGCCGGCGCCGGACCGGCACCGCGAGCAGCACGAACACGAGCAGGACCGCACCGGCGACCGTCATCCACACCGACCGGTGGTCGGCGGCGTGGTAGACCGCCAGGTGTCCGCCCTCGGCGCCCAGCTCGAAGGCCTGCAGGCCGCCGGTCGCCTCGGGGGCGACGGGCTCGAGCGCGCGGCCGTCCAGCGTCGCGCGCCACCCCGGGGCCGCGTTCTCCGCGAGCACGACGACGCGCCCCTGGGTCCCGTCGTCGACGCGGACGTCGACAGGGCGCAGAGCACCTCGGTCGGCGTCGAGCGTCCGGGCCTGCCCGTCCGGCGTCTCGATCCGCGCGTACGCCGGCTCCACGCCGTCGCCCGCGACGCGCCACGTCAGGCCGGCCTTGCCCTCGGTCATCCGCTCGAGGCCGGGCACCATGTCGAGCCGCGCGACCAGCTCCGCCCGGACCCGGTCGTCCGGGACCGATGCCGGGAGCAGCACCGCGCCGACGCCGAGGCGCGCCAGGCGTGCCGCGACGTCGTCGGACGTCCCTGCGGTCAGGTCGGCGACGACCTGCGGCAGCCCGCCCTGGCCGGCCGCCGGGTCGTCCGCCTGCGACCGGTGCACGACGACGGACGAGTCGACCGCCTGCGGCCCGTCGGAGCGCAGCGCCGCGTACTCCACGGCGCCGCCGTCCGTCGGCTCGAGGCTGAGGACACGCGACTGCGCGGGCGAGGTCTGCATCTGCCGTCCGACCGGCGGCACCACGGGCTCGGCGGTCGCCGCGAGCGCGCCCACCCGGGCGTCCTGCCGGTCCAGCACGCCGGCCGTCCACGACGCCACGGCACCGACCGGCCCGAGCGTGACGACGACCGCGAGCGCGATCACGCACCCGGTGCGCCAGGGGGCGGCACCACCGCGCGGCACCGCGGGGACGCCTGCGAGCGCGCCACCGAGGAGGGCGAGCAGGACCAGGGAGACGCCGGCCCCGGGCCACCCGGTGACAGGCTCCGCGGCGACGGCGATCGTCGTCGCGCCGGCGAGGACGGCAGCGGCCAGCCCGGCCGCGGCGACGAACCACGCGCCGGCCGCGAGCCGGCGGCCCCGCAGCACGCCGACGACCGCGAGGACGCCGAGCAGGCAGCCGGTCAGCAGCGGCGCCCACCGTGCGACCAGGTCGAGCGCCCCACCGCCGTCGAGCCCGAACCACGCCGCCGGCGCGACCGGCGCGCCGAGCAGCAGCTGCCAGGGCTCGGCCGGCGAGGACGCCACGGGGGCGCCCGGGTCGGCCAGCAGCAGCCGCCACCCGCCGTCGCCCCAGGTCCGTGCGACGTGCACCAGGAAGGGGGCGAAGACGGCGACCGCGGGCAGCGGCACCAGGGCGAGGTAGCGCCGGTGCCGGCGGACCGAGACCGCGACCACGAGGAGGACGACGGCTCCGGCCGGCAGGAGGACCGGCGCCCCGGCCACCACGACGGCGAACAGGAGCCCGGCGGTCGCCGCGGCGACGAGAGACCCGCTCTCGGTCCGCACCGGCCGAGGCGTGCCGGTCAGGCGCTGCGGGGCCGCCGGGTCCGCCGCGGGCGGCTCTGCCGTCGCGGGGGCGACGGCGTCGACCCGCTGGAGCCCGAGCGCGCGCGCCACCGCGAGCGCGGTCCACGGCAGCGCCGCGTGCGCGAGGACCGCGCCCACGCGACCCGAGCCGACCGCCGCGAGGAGCACCGGGGCGCCGGCCCAGACGAGCGTCGCCCACGCGCGCAGCACGACCGAACGCGTGATCGCCCCCGCCGCGAACCACGCGCCCAGCCCGGCGGCGAGGAAGCACGCGGGCACCAGGACGTTGACCGCCGTCTGCGCGGAACCGCCCACGAGCAGGGCGCCGGGGAGCAGCACGGAGACGAAGGGGTCGGCGGGAGCGGGCGAGCCGAGACCCGACGTGACCCACCCCGTGGTGGCGGCGCGCCACACGTCGCCGACGGTGCTCCCTGCCGGGAGGAGGCCGCCGCCCACGAGGCGACCGCCCCCGAGCAGCACGCCGACGAGCGGGCCGAAGACGACCGCGGTGAACGCCAGCAGCGTCAGCGCCGTGGCGGCGAGACCGGCGCGACGACGCAGCGCGATCGCCCGCAGCTCGCGGCGCTCGATGTCGGTCGGGGCCCACGCCGTCCGACGCAGCTCCGCGCGCGCGAGGCGGCGGTCGCGCCGCTCCGCGAGCACCTGCCGCCACGTCCCCCGCAGCGGGCGCAGCGCGCGTCGGGGCAGCCGACGGGTGCGGCGTGCGGCACGCCGGGCGCGGAGCACCGGACCGACCCGCACGAGAGACCACAGCGGGGCGACGAGCTCGTCGCGCGCAAGCCGCGGCTGCTTGACCAGCAGGCGGTACATCGCGTGGAACGGGGCGCCGACGAGCATCGCGACTGCGACGAACGGGACCCACGGCCCCGCCACGCCGGTGAGCCGCGCGTGCAGCTGCGCGTGCCGGCGTGCGACGTACGACGTCTCGACGTCCGGCTGCGCACCGCTCCCCCTGCGCCCCGGCCCCTCACGGAGCCCGAGGAGCGACGCCTGGACGTGGCGGACGACGGCCGTCGGGACGACGATCACGCGGTGGCCGGCGAGCCGGGCCCTGCGGCACAGGTCGAGGCCGTCGCCGAACGGCCCGTACTCCGGGTCGGTCCCGCCGAGCTCCTGCCACACCGCGCGGCGCACGAGCGCTCCGGCGAGGCCCACGGCGAGCACGTCGTCGCGCGCGTCGTGCTGCCCCTGGTCGATCTCGTCGTCGTCGATGCCGGTCATCCGCCGGCCGAGCGGCGTGGTCGTCACGCCGACCTCGACGAGCCGGCCCGCGGTCCCCGGCTCGAAGGGGTCGCGCGGCTCGTCCTCGGCACCGACCTCCCAGCGCTCCTGCTTGGGGCCGGCCACCGCGACGGCGCTCGAGTGCTCGACGGAGCGGAGCAGCTCCGCCAGCGCGTCCGGGGCGGGAGCGGAGTCGTCGTGCAGGAGCCACAGCCACGTCCCGGCCTCGACCTGCGAGAGGACGGCGTCCACCGCGTCGCCGAACGAGCGCGCCCGGGGGGCGGCGAGGAACCGGGCGTCACCGAGCTGCAGGTCCGGGTACTGCCCCGTCGTCACGCCGCTGTCCGCGTCGACGACGACGACGGCGTCGGGAGCGGACGTCTGCTCGCGGAGCGCGGCGAGCGTCCGACGCAGGTAGGGGGACGCGCCCCGGGTGACGACGACCGCCGTCACGCTCACGACCACGGGGAGCGCACCCGTGACGGAGGAGACCACGTCGGGCGTCGTCGAAGGGCCCACGGCCGGTCGCGGCGCGAGTCCCGCCGTCGCCGCGCCGGTGCGCGCAGGGACCTGCGCCGTCCAGGCGGAGGTCGCGCGCGTGATGCTGAGGTCCGAAGAAGTCATGGCCTGTCGATGATGCGCCCCAGATCTCGCCCGACCCGGGATTTGAGCTCCACCGGTGTGGCGCGCTCCGTCAGACGACCTGGCGCTTGAGCTTGCGCCGCTCACGCTCGGACAGGCCGCCCCAGATGCCGAAGCGCTCGTCGTTCTCCAGCGCGTACTCCAGGCACTCCGCGCGGACGTCGCAGCCCGTGCAGACCTTCTTGGCCTCGCGGGTCGAGCCGCCCTTCTCCGGGAAGAACGCCTCGGGGTCGGTCTGAGCGCACAGCGCGCGCTCCTGCCACCCCATGAGCGAGTCCTCCAGCGGCTCGCCGAAGAGCGGGAGCACCGGTGCCACCCGCTCCACCTCTCGTCCTGCATCCGTGGGGAAGTCCCTGCCCACCCCGTCAAGCATGTTCCACATCGTGCGCCCCTTTATGCCGTTCGCGAGAAACTGCAATGGGGAAATTACACGCGTGTCGTCCCGCAGAGTCAAGCCGGATTGTGATAGCCCGGACATGGTTGAGGGTGAAAGTTATTCGCGCAGGCTGACGGATTGTCGCACTGCATAGACTCGTGCGCATGTCGAATAGCCAGGACGCCAAAAACTCTCATGGAAACCCTTCCACGCCCGTCGTGACCGACGTGGAGGGCCTGCTGCGCCTCGTCACGCGCGACCCCGGTCGCCCGCGCCTGACCTGGTACGGCGACGACGGTGAGCGCGTCGAGCTCTCCGGTGCCGTGCTGGAGAACTGGGTGAACAAGGTCACCAATCTCCTCGTCGAGGAATTCGACACCGGCCCGGGAACGCACGTGACCCTCGATCTCCCGCCTCATTGGCGCACCGTCGTCTGGGCTCTCGCCGTATGGCGGACGGGAGCGACCGCCATTCTTATCAGCACAGACGCCGCGGACGGTGCAGATATCGTGAAAGAACACGGGACGGGCAAAGCGGACGTGGTGGTCACGGCGCGCCCCGCCTCCTGGTCGGGCGCGGCGAGCGAGATCGTCGCGGTGGCGCTCCCGGCGCTCGCCCGACGGTTCGACGGCGAGCTCCCGCCCGGGGCCGTGGACGCGGCGTCGGGTGTGATGACCTACGGCGACCAGCTCAGCTGGGCTCCGACGCCGGAGCCGGGCGTCGCCGCCGTCCAGGGCGACCGTGCCGACGGCGCGCTCCTCCACGGCGACCTCGTGCGGACCGCCTACCTCGACACCGCTGCCCTCGCGGGTGCGCGTGCTCTCGTCCGTGGGACCGCGAGCAGCGCCGAGGTGCTGCTCACGGTCCTCGGCGTGCTCGCCGCGGACGGCTCCGTCGTCCTGCTCTCGGCCCGGCGTACCGCCGAGCTGGACGCCGACGACACGGCGCTCCGCCGGATCACGGAGACGGAGCGCGTCACGGACGCCCTCCGATAGGAGGTGGCGTTACCCGGCGCGCATCTTCTCGACGACGGCGTGCGTCTCGCCGTCGGCGACGACGACGCCCTTCTCCAGCAGCACGCCGCGGTCGCAGAGGTTCGCGACCATGTCGAGGTCGTGGCTCACGATGACGAGGGTCCGCCCCTCGTCACGGAGCTGACGCACGCGGTCGAGGCACTTGCGCTGGAAGGGCTCGTCGCCGACGGCGAGGATCTCGTCGATGAGGAACACCTCGGGGTCGGAGTGCACCGCGACCGCGAACGCGAGCCGCAGGAACATGCCCGACGAGTAGAACTTCACCTCGGTGTCGATGAACTTCTCGATCTCGCTGAACGCGACGATCTCGTCGAAGCGGTCCAGGACCTGCTTCTCGGACATGCCGAGGATCGCACCGTTCAGCATGACGTTCTCGCGCCCCGTGAGGTCCGGGTGGAAGCCTGCACCGACCTCGATGAGCCCGGCGACCCGTCCCCGTGTGCCGACCGTGCCGTCGTCGGGCTGGAGGACGCCGGAGATGAGCTTCAGCAGGGTGGACTTGCCGGAGCCGTTGAACCCCAGGAGGGCGACGGTCTCGCCCTCCTCGACGGTCAACGACACGTCGTCGACGGCGAGGAACGTGTCGGACAGGTCCTTGCCACGCACCATCGCGACCGCGAGCTCCTTGAGCGAGCGGTTGTGCCGGAGCGTGAAACGCTTCTGGACGTGGGAGATCTCGATGGACGACGTCATCACAGCTCCTGCGCGAAGCGCCCCTCGAGGCGCCGGAAGACGGACTGGCCCAGCACCACCACGAGCGCCGATATCCCGAGGCCCACGAAGCCCCACATCCACAGGTCCGGCGGCATCTCCGCGGTGCGACCGGTCGCGGGGAACCAGAAGCAGTAGTGGAAGAGCTCGACGGCCGCGGTGATCGGGTTGAGCTGGTAGATGGTGAACGCCCAGGCAGGCAGCTGGTCCCGGACCATCTCCCACGTGTAGAGGATCGGCGAGGCCCACGTCGCCACCATCACGATGAGGTCGACGAAGTTCTCCGCGTCACGGTAGAAGACGTTCACCGCCCCGGCGAGCAGGCCGAGCCCGAGGGCGAGCGTGGCGATGACGACGAGCCCCAGGACGCCCGCCCCCAGCTCCGCGAAGTTCGGCCGCCACCCCGCGATGAGCGTCCCCACGAGGAGCACCACGAGCTGCGGGAAGAAGTGCACCGCGGACACGTAGAGCGACGCCACCGGGAACAGCTCGCGCGGCAGGTAGATCTTGCGGACCAGCGGCGCGTTCCAGACGATCGACCGCGTCGCGTTGCTGAACCCCTCGCCGAAGAAGTTGATGACGACGATGCCGGAGAACAGGTAGACCGCGTAGTCCTCGATCCGCTCCCCAAGCCGGAGGAACAGGCCCATCGCCACGAAGAACACGACGAACTGCGTCGCGGGCTTGACGTACGACCACGCCATGCCCAGCACCGAGCCGCGGTAGCGGACGCGCAGCTCCTTGCGGACGATCAGCCGCAGGAGGAACCGCCGCTCGAGGACGTCGAGCAGGCCACGTCCCTGGCCCGGTGTGACGAGCGGAGCGTCCACGCTCATGTCGGCGGGTTGTCCGCGAACGTCTTCTCCCACGCCTCGAAGGAGGTGATGCGCGGAAGGGCGTCGCGGTACTGGTCACGCAGCTCGCCCCACTGCGCGAACAGGCGGGCGTGGAGCTGGACGCCCTCGACGAGCATCTCGCGCAGCATCTTGGGGTCGCGCTTGTGCCACGAGGCGCCGGTCCCCTCGGCGTTCGAGACGATCGCCGAGTCGTACTGGGACAGCCGCCACCACCGCGCGTCCTGATGCGGGATGAGCGCCTGGGGCCGTGCGTCGTACTGCGGCTTGGCAGGGAGCGCGACTTGCCGGACGAGGGTCTTCGCCGCCCAGGGCACGAGACCGACACGGCTGGGCATCTGCACGCCACGTCCCTTGTTGCGCGGCTTGCTCGGCGCCGGGGAGGGGAAGGCGTCGACGTCCTGCTCATAGCGGGCGTCGCTGAACTCCTGCGTCATCCTCCGGATCTCCGGGAGCTTCCTGCCGATCAGCTCATGCAGGAGCGCCGGTCCCTCGAGCACGTCCCGCATCCCGAGGAGCCGACCCCGTTCTGAGTAGTACTGCATCGAGACGAGGTGCTTGACGTCCATGTAGGTCGACTCGCGCAGCACCCGCCCGCCCCGCTCGTACTGCGAGTAGAGCAGCGCGGTGATGAGTCGGTTCCGCTCGTGGAAATAGGCCTGCCAGCCCACGAGGTCGTCCTTGTCCGACCAGGAGACGTGCCAGACCGCGGCGCCGGGGAGCGAGACGGTGGGGAACCCGTGTGCTCGCGCCCGCAGGCCGTACTCGGTGTCGTCCCACTTGATGAAGACCGGCATCGACAGCCCGATCTCCCGGACCACCGACGTCGGGATGAGGCACATCCACCAGCCGTTGTAGTCGACGTCCACACGCCGGTGGAGCCAGCGGGTGGCGCGCAGCCCGGCGCCGCGGAAGTCGTGTCCGTTCTCCATGTCCGGGTGCGGCACCCCCGGCTGGATCCGCCACGGCTCGACGATCTCGCCGAACGTGTGCAGCGTCGACCGGTTGTACATGTCGAACATGTGGCCGCCGACGAGCGTCGGCACGCGCGTGAAGTCGGCGAAGGTCGCCAGGCGCACGATCGACTCCGGCTCGAGCACGATGTCGTCGTCCAGCAGGATGACGTAGTCGCTCCGGCCGGCCTGCACGGTCTCGTACATGCTGCGCGAGAACCCGCCGGAACCGCCGATGTTGCCCTGTTCGACGACTCGCAGCTGATCGCCCAGCTCTGCCGCGACCGCGTCGAAGCCGTCCTCGTCCCGGACGCGCTTCGTCCCCTGGTCCACGACGATGAGCTCGTCGAGCACCTCGCGGACCTCCGCGCTCTCCGCGA
Organism: Cellulosimicrobium sp. NPDC057127; assembly: GCF_042670945.1. Taxonomy (NCBI): domain Bacteria; kingdom Bacillati; phylum Actinomycetota; class Actinomycetes; order Micrococcales; family Promicromonosporaceae; genus Cellulosimicrobium; species Cellulosimicrobium sp. NPDC057127. The sequence goes on along the minus strand of NZ_JBHUUP010000007.1, from coordinate 77,516 downwards.
CGGTACGGATCGTCTCGAGGCAGTAGTCCGCACGGTTGAACGTCGTAATACCGATGCTCGTGCGCCCCTGCGAACGCCCGGACTCGGGGACGGACCACGCCGCCTCGACGAGCTCGAGCGCGTCGACACCGCCGATGAGGTCGAACCAGTACCAGCCTCCGTCTCCGAACTGCGCCAGCGACAGATCGACGGTGGTCGTCGACTCGCCGTCAACGACGTAAGAGTCGACGCGCTGCTGGACGCCGCGCGCGTTCGAGCGGTACACCGTGACGGACCCCGTGCCCTTCGTGCGCACGGTCAGCCGCACGGACTCGACGACGGTCCAACGTCGCCAGTAGCTCGCCGGGAAGGCGTTGAAATAGGTGGCGAACGAGAGGCGGCGGCCCGGCCTCACCGACATGGAGTACCGGCCGGAGATGTCCTGAGACCGCACCGCCTCGGCCGGAGAGGTGTTGAGCTCGGGCCGCACCTTCGCTGCCCACATGGCCTCGAGATCGGTGCGGGCCTGCTGCGCGCGCAGCTCGCCGGCCTCGACGTACAGCGGCAACGCGTCGGAGTTCGGGTCCCCCGGCAGGATGACCCGCTGGACGACACGGAATGGTGTCGCCGTGCCCTCGGTGTCCTGCGCCGCCACGGCGCCTGCCAGGCTGCTCATGCGTCCACTCCCCCGCTCTCGATGCCCGCTCCGCGCCCGAAGTGGGGGGCGAGCTTGTTGTCGACCATCGAGAGGGCGGCTCCGATGGCCATGTGCATGTCCAGGTACTTGTAGGTGCCGAGACGTCCACCGAAGAGGACGTCCTTCTCCGCCGCCGCGAGGTCGCGGTACGTGAGCAGTCGCGCGCGGTCTGCCGCGGTGTTCACCGGGTAGTACGGCTCGTCGGACTTCTCCGCGAAGCGGGAGAACTCGCGCATGATGACGGTCTTGTCCGTCGGGTAGTCACGTTCGGGGTGGAAGTGGCGGAACTCGTGGATGCGCGTGTAGGGCACGTCGGCGTCCGCGTAGTTCATGACCGGGGTGCCCTGGAAGTCGCCGACCGGGAGCACCTCCTCCTCGAAGTCGAGCGTGCGCCACGAGAGGTCGCCCTCGGCGTAGTCGAAGTAGCGGTCGACGGGACCGGTGTAGACGACGGGGACGTTGCCGACGACGTTGCCCTTGCTCACCGGCTGGCTGTCGTCGAAGAAGTCGACGCCGAGCCGCACCTCGATGTTCCGGTGGTCGGCCATGCGCTCGATCCAGGCCGTGTAGCCGTCGACGGGCAGGCCTTCGTACGTGTCGTTGAAGTAACGGTTGTCGTACGTGTACCGCACGGGGAGCCGAGAGATGATCGACGCCGGCAGCTCGCGCGGGTCCGTCTGCCACTGCTTCGCGGTGTACTCCCGGATGAACGCCTCGTACAGGGGACGCCCGATGAGGGAGACGCCCTGCTCGTCGAGGTTCTCGGGCTTCTTGTCCCCCAGCTCCGCGGCGAGCTCGCGCACGAGGGCGCGCGCGGCGTCGGGGCCGTGCGCCGAGCGGAAGAACTGGTTGATGGTGCCGAGGTTGATCGGCATCGGGAAGACCTCGCCCTGGTGCGTGGTGTACACGCGGTGGACGTAGCTCGTGAAGGCCGTGAACCGGTTGACGTACTCCCACACTCGCTCGTTCGAGGTGTGGAAGAGGTGGGCACCATAGCGGTGCACCTCGATGCCGGTCGTCTGCTCCGCCTCGCTGTAGGCGTTGCCACCGATGTGGGAGCGGCGGTCGATCACGAGGACCTTCCGGCCGTACTCCTCGGCAATCCGCTCAGCGACGGTCAGGCCGAAGAAGCCCGAACCCACGACGACAAGATCCGCGTCCACACACACTCCTTGGTCGGGAAAGACAGCCGGGACAGCCTAGCGCGACCGGTGTCCGGCACCCGACCGCGAAAGCCCCGCGCTGCCAGTCGACACGGAACGTTCACCAGCCGCGCGCGGCCTCCTGGTGCTACACCTCCGTGGGATCAGCCGCAGGATGTGATCTCGAAGACCTGCGCCGTACCCCCCTGGTCCACTGGGCGGAGCCCGAGTCCCAGGTCCTCGGGCCGTTCGAGGAGAGCCTCATAGCGCGCCTGGTTCTCGTTCTCCGGCCAGTAGGGTGCCGAGTCGACGTACAGGTGGGTCACCCCCACTCGCTCAAGTGCTGCACAGACTTCGGGATCAGCTCCCGCGCGGTCCAGGTCTTCTGCGAGTACCTGGAGGTCCGGGCCCCAGCTGCCCGTGAGGTGCGGGAACACGACGTCACGCTCGCCGATGCCGTAGACGAACGGCGCACCGGAGAACGGGGTGCCGAGTACCACCGCGTCCTCGGGGAGCTCGTCGTCGAGCCTCTGCAGCATGGCCAGCTCGTCGGCCGTGACCAGCCCGAACCGGACATCCGGAGCTGCGTAGTAGAGGTCGTACATCCACTGCCGGGTGTCCGCGCGCATCCAGCCGCTGAGCACCATGAGCAGCGCGAGCACCCCGACGGTCACCGCCTCCGGGACCACGGTCACCGCGCGCTCGGCGGCAGGCCGTCGTCGTGCGAGCAGCCGTCCCACGAGCACCCCGAAGCCGACGACGCCCGTTGCCGCGAGCGGCGCCATCGCGACGACGGCCATCCCCCCGAGACGCAGGGGATCGGAGTACCACGGGCCGACGAGCCATCCGAGACGCGCCGAAGGGTCCACGGTGAGGGTGTAGAGCGCGGTGACCAGGACGACGCTCGTCACCAGCCAGCGACCTCGACGCAGAGCGAAGGCGGTCACTGCGCCGACGCCGAGCAGCGCCGCGATCCACCACGCCTGGTCGCCGTTGCCGTACAGGACGGTCGAGAGCTGGGAGTCCGTGATGACGCTGAGTGCCCCTTCCGACCGTCCCTCGAGCCGGTCGCGCTCGTAGCTGGAGACGGACCGCACGAGCGGGGACAAGGCCAGCACCACGCCTCCGACGACCGCGAGCACGGGCAACGCGACGACCACGGACCGCACCGCCGACGACGCTTCACGGAACCGGCGTGCGGCCCGCCACCAGGTGGCGAGCCACAGCGCCGCGGAGAGCACGAGGTAGGCGAGAACTCCGTTGGGATGGCAGACCGCGATCCCGCCGAGTGCCGCGACGAGGCCGGTCACCACGGGCCAGCGGCTGCCGGCGTCCGCGTCGCTGCGAACGGAGGCGCGCATCCCTGTCAGCCGGACGGTCAGGGCCAGCGCGACCGGCAGCAGGGCGAAGGCGAGAGCGTTCGGCCAGAGCGTGCCGACGGACTGCATCCTGGCCGGGAACGCGACGAAGCCCGCCCCGACGCACATGGCGACGATCGGCGCGGTGCGGCTGCTGGGGACGATCACCGCGACGAGGCACGCGAGTCCGAGCGGCCACACGAGAGCAGCGATCACGATCGCCGTGACGTTGATCGCCGCCGGGATCGAGTCGGTCACCACCAACGACACGACGTCGTGCCATCCGGCCGGGTAGAACCGGAACGTCTCGGGGTTCGTGGACACGGCACCGAGATGGAGGGTCGACCCGTCACCGGTCTCGAGGATCCACCGCAGCGCGTTCACATGGAACGGTGTGTCCCAGGTCTGCGCGGGCATCCCGGGGTCGATCATGCCCCGCTTGATCGGCAGCGCCGCCAGCGGGGCCGATACCACCAGGCCGACAGCCGTCGCGAGCGCACCGGGGGTCCCCACGCGGTCCGGGGCCCACCACCGGCGCAGCACGAGGCGCAGCGCCGTGGCGAGCGCGGCGACGAGCACCGTGCACAGCGCGGCGCTCAGCCGGGACCACCCGATGCCGAGCAGCTCGAGCAGCACCGCGCCAGCGCCGAGCGTCGCGAGGCTCAGCGCAGGTGCCGTGGCCACGACCCACACCCGACGGAGACCGAGCGCCCATCCGACGAGCAGTCCCGGGCCGAAGAGGACGACGACCGCCAGCGCGAGCTCGTCCCCGACCGACCACCAGCTCATGAAACGTCCCCCTAGAGGCCCCGGCCATTCCGGGGCGAAGCCCGCAGCACCCTACCGTGGACGAGCGTTCTCGCCGAAAGTCGTGGCCCTAGGAACGGCGGGACACCCTGGACCAGGCGCGGTACAGGGCTCGCCGCACAGGTTCGCCCAGTACACGGTAGCCGCCGCGCACGAGGACGTTACGGACGTACTGCACCCGCGACGTGAAGCCTGCGGCCCGCATCCTGCGCTGGATCCTCAGCTCGGACGCCAACAGGGCACGCCCCCCTCGCCGGGCGTACGCGCCGGCACCCACCCGGTACCGGACGAGCGGCTCGGCGACATTGCGGCCGCGGACCCCGGCGGCGAGCATCCGGACGAAGAGCCAGTAGTCCTCCATGAGATGGAGGTCCTCGTACCCGCCGGCCGCGAGCACCGCACTGCGCCGGTAGACGACAGACGGGTGGTTGAACGGCGAGGCGAATCGCGCGCGACGCGCAATGGCTTCCGACGAGAGAGGCGGGACCCGCACCATTCCGTGCTGCGAGTCGTCCTCCTCGAACTCCTCGATGGCGCTTCCCACGATGTCGACCCCGCCGGCGACGAGGGGCACCTGCACTGCGAAGCGGTCGGCCCTGCTGACGTCGTCGGCGTCCTGCCGCGCGACGATCTCGAACCGGCAGCGTGCGAGGCCCGCCTCGAGTGCACGTGCGAGGCCGACGTTCTGGTCGAGCACGACGGTGCGGACGGGCACGGGGGACGACCTGGAGCACCGTTCCAGCGCGGTCGCGAGCGACGGCCCGACCGGGCCGTCCTGCACGATCACGACCTCGGACGGGCGCAGGCTCTGCTCCTGCGTGACGGAGCGGAAGGACCGCTCGAGATGGTCCGGGTCGTCGCGGTGGTAGACCGGGAGCAGGACGGAGAACTGCTCGCTCGTGGCGGCGTTCGTCATGCCCGGGCCGTCCCGGAGCCCTCTTCCACAGCCGCGACGTCCCGCGACACGTCCCCGAGCCCGGCGAGCACACGCCCTGTGGGCCGGGGCGTGCGGAGCACGCCGTCCCGCAGCCCACGAGCACCCGCCCGCACCAGCACGGGGCGCTGCCGTGAACGGGCCACCGTGCGGACCCAGCGGCGCACGGACGCCCCGGAGTACAGGACCCGTTCCGCGGGGGTCAGCGCTGCGGACCGCGTGAGCAGCCACAGCTTGTTGCGCACCTCGTAGTAGAACCGTTCGCCGGGATCCGCGTCCGTGGCGCCGAATGCCTTGGTGCGGTGCTCGACCACGCTCGACCGGACGAGCAGACCGGTGCCCTCTCGCAGCAGGCGCGCGGAGTACTCGAAGTCGTCGTTCCAGATGAAGTAGTCGGCGACGGGGAGCCCGTACCGGCGGACGGCTCGCACGTCCGCGAGCATCGAGACGAACGACGACGAGCGGACCGGCACGGCGTCGACCGCCTCGGCCGCGTCGACGGCGGCGGCCGTGGCACCGGGGCGCCGTCGAGGCGTGTTCATCGGGTGCTCGCGGCCGTCGTGCCACACCACGCGGCTCCCGAGCAGCGCGACCGGGCCCGGGTAGGCGTCCCGGGCACGGAGCAGCTCGGCCAGCGCGGACGGCGTCGGGATGGTGTCGTCGTCCATGAGCCACACCAGGTCGGCGGAGAGCGACTCGACGGCGTGCGCCAAGCCGGCCGCGAAACCGCCGGCGCCGCCCGTGTTCCGGGAGAGCGTCACCACGATCGGACCGACGTCGTGCGTCTGCGCGACCTCCGCCGAGTCGTCCGGAGACGCGTTGTCGACCACGAGGACGACGTCAACCGGACGAGACTGTGCGGCGAGCGCGTCGAGCGCCTCGCGCAGCAGGTCGCGCCGCGCGTACGCGACGACGACGGCGACGACTCGCGGAGGCGGTGTCACCGGCTCCTTCCCGTTGCCCTGCGGGTGTCCGACGCGGTCAGCGGTCACTGCCGAGACCGAGCACAACCCGGGGGGTGCCCGCCCAGCGCGTGGCGTCGGTCACACGACGCCCGTCGACGAGGAGCCGGACGCCAGGCAGACGGTCGGGCCCGAGATCCCGGTACTCCGCGTGGTCGGTCTGGACGATCGCGACGTCGACCGGCGTGCCGTAGGCGTACGGCTCCAGGCCGAGCCGGCGCAGCTCGTCGTCGTCGTACAGCGGGTCGTGGACGGAGACGGTCGCACCCTGGGCACGCAGCGCCTCCACGGTCGGGAACACTCCGGAGAACGCCGTCTCCTTGACGCCGCCGCGGTAGGCGGCGCCGAGCACCACGACCCGGCTGCCGTCGAGGTCGCCCAGCAGATCGCGTGCGCGGTCCACGACGCGCGAGGGCATCGCAGCGTTCACCGACCGCGCCTCCCGGACGATCGAGGCCTCCGGGTCGACCGACAGGTACAGGCGGGGGTAGACCGGGATGCAGTGCCCGCCCACGGCGATGCCGGGGCGGTGGATGTGGCTGTACGGCTGCGAGTTGCAGGCCTCGATGACGGCGTAGACGTCGATGCCCTGGGTGTCTGCGAACAGGGCGAACTGGTTGGCCAGGCCGATGTTCACGTCCCGGTACGTCGTCTCCGCGAGCTTGGCCAGCTCGGCGGCCTCGGCGGAGCCGAGGTCCCAGACACCGTTCGGGCGCGGCAGGTCGTCACGCTCGTCGAAGGTGAGGACCGACTCGTAGAACGCCGTGGCGACGCGGGCGCCCTCCGGCGAGAGCGCGCCGACGAGCTTGGGGTACTTGCGCAGGTCGGCGAAGACCCGACCCGTGAGGACTCGCTCGGGAGAGAACACCAGGTGGAAGTCCTTGCCCTCGGTGAGGCCGGAGACTCGCTCGAGGAGGGGTTTCCACCGGTTGCGCGTGGTGCCGACGGGAAGGGTGGTCTCGTAGGAGACGAGCGTCCCCGCCGTGAGGTTCTCCGCGAGCGAATGCGTCGCCGCGTCCATCCAGCCGAAGTCCGGCTGCGCGGTCTCCTCGTCGACGAAGAGCGGGACCACGAGCACGACGGCGTCCGCACCCGGGATGGCGTCGGCGTAGTCGGTCGTGGCACGCAGACGACCGGCGGGAACGAGGTCGGCGAGCTTCTCGGCGAGCTGTGCCTCGCCGGGGAACGGCTCCTCACCGGCGTTGACCTTGTCGACGACCGCCGGGTTCACGTCGACGCCGACGACCTCGTGGCCCTGGTCGGCGAACTGGACGGCGAGCGGGAGACCGATCTTGCCGAGGGCGACGACTGCGATGCGCATGAAGTTCCTTCTGTCGGGGTAGCGGGACCCGCGGCGTCAACGCGCCCGCGCGGCCAGCAGCGAGGATATCGCCCGCGCGCCCGCGGGGGCACCGGCGTACGCCGACGACCCGTTGCGGCGAGCGTGCGTCCACGCCACCCGCTCCCCGACAGGATCGAGGCAGACGATGACGTCCGCGGACTCCAGAGCTCGGACTGCGTCCTTCGAGCCTCTCACGGCCCTCGCCGCGCGACGTGAGACACGATTGGCCGCGAGCAGCCTTCGGAAGACGCCGAGCACGGGGCCGACCACGGGTATCGCAGGGTTGGCGGGCACCGGTCCGGTACCGCTCCAGCCGTCGAGAACCACAGTGGCCATCGCTTCGGGCACCTCGTGCACGCCTGCGGTCACCGCGGTCCAGGAGCAGCCTTCGACCGCGCTCGCCCACTGTGCGTCCGTCTGAGGCGGCGGCACCGCGAAGGAGAGCGTGCAGACGGAGAGCGTTCGGCCGCGCGTGGATCCGTTCACCGTGCGACCGCCTTCCGTAGTGCTTCGATCCTCGGAGCGAGAACCGCTTCCCGAGCGGTTCGATGGTGCCACGTCGCGGCGTCCTCCCACCGACGCTCATCGGGCGTCCGGATCTCCTGCGCAGCGCGCGCGAGCGCGTCGGCGATGTCGTCCGCGCTCAGGCTCGCGGCCGGGAACCACAGCGGGTAGTCCTGCAGGACCTCGCTCGCGGCGTTCGTCGGGTCGTGGACCGACACGATCGGCAGGCCCGTCGCCAGGTACTCGAAGACCTTCCCGCTGGTCACGTACCTACCGGTCCCCAGGATCAGCAGCAGCGCGTCGAACGACGCGTAGGTCGCGGACACGTCGGACTTGCGGACGGGTCCCCGGAAGCGAACGCCGAGCTGCTCCCCTTCTGCCTCCGCCTCCGCAAGGAGCGTGCGCTGCTGCGACGGCGCGTCGTCGAAGCCGACATATCCGTAGACGTCTGCGGTTGCACCGGCGAGGACGTTCTGGCGGGTCCTGGCGCGACGCCACCCTGCGATGAACTCGGTGACGGGAACGCGGGAGCTCACGGTTCCGATGTATCCGAAGCGGAGCGGCTCACCGTCCCCGGGAGGCACCGCCCCGCTCGGTCGGACGCTCCCGTCATGGCCGTTCGGGACGACGAACATCCTGTTCGCCGCATCAGGGTAGAGATCACGGTGCCACGCGGCGATCGGCTCGTTCACGAACCAGACCTCGTGCGCGTCACCGACCATCCGCCGTTCCCAGCGAGCCACTCGGCTGTGAGGCCGCGTCAGGCGGTTCCCGCTGAACACGTCGAGCTGCCAGGCGTCCCGGTAGTCCATGACGTATGGCACGCCCACCTGCCCGAGCGCGTAGGCAGCGACGAAGTCCACGTGGGGGTTGGCGGTCGCGATGCTGAGGTCGACGGGCTTCCGCCGATGGATGTCCCGGACCGCCCGCTCGAGGGCAGGGCGCCATTGGCCGTACTTCGGCTCGGGGAACTGCAGCATCGCCTTGGTGTTCTGCAAACCCATCCAGAGGTTCGGCGCTTCGATGCGTGCGCGGGACCACCTGTGGATCCGCGGATCCGTCGTCTCGCGGACGAAAGGAATACGGACGACCTCGATCGCGGGATCGATGTACTCGAGCAGGGAGCGGTCCGCACCGGTGTAGTTCCCGAACGACTCCTCGTCCGCGGTCAGGACCGTCACCTGCCACCCTTCACGCGCGAACGCGTTGGGTGTCGCCAGCGCGCGATAGACGCCGCTGCCGCGGGCCGGAGGGTATCCCCAGGCGATGTAGAGAAGATGCGGCTGAGCCGTGCCTGATTGCATGGCCCCTAGGGTAGGCGCACCGATGTCGGCCCCTACTCACTACGATGCTCCGCATGCCTTCGCCCCGAGCGCTCGTCGTCTCGTTCTCCGACATCTCTCGCGACTCCCGCGTGCTGCGGCAGGTGTCGGCCGTAGCAGAGCACGCTGCCGTCACGACGTTGAGCTACGGACCCCAGCCTTCCTCCGCTGTCGAGCATCTCGAGCTCCCCGCCGGCGCGGTCTCTCTCCCGCAGACCCCCGCGGGGGTCGCGAATCTAGCCCTTCGTCGGCTCACGGCGTCCGAGCTCGCCGCGCCCGGTGCGCAGAAGGCGCTCGAGCTCGCCGCGGGCCGCACCTTCGACGTCGTCGTCGCGAACGACGCGCGATCGCTCGCCCTCGCCCACCGACTCGCTGGAGGTGCACCCGTCTGGGCCGACATGCACGAGTGGGCTCCCGAGGAGCGCACGCACGTGCTCTCGTGGCGTCTGCTCGTCAGTCCGCTCATGGACCACCTCTGCCGTACGTACCTTCCGAAGGTCGAGGCGGTCACGACCGTCGGACCAGCGATCGCGAGGCTCTACGAACAGAGGTACGGCGTCCGGACACGAGTCATGCGCAACGCACCACGCCAGACGGCGCTCGCCCCCACTCCCACGGAGGAGGGCATCGTCCGGCTGGTCCACTCCGGCGGCGCGGTGCCTGGGCGGTCCTTGGAGACAATGATCGACGTGGCGGCGGAGCTCGGACCGACCTTCCCGCTCGATCTGTACCTGGTTCCCGCCAACGATGGTGGCAAGTACCTGAACTCGCTGAAGGCGCGCGCCCGGGACCATGCGCACGTCACTCTGCACCCCCCGGTACCGCCTGCTGACCTCCCGACGACGTTGAACGCGTACGACGTCGGTGTCTTCTGGATCCCGCCCTTCAACACCAACGCTCGACTCACACTGCCCAACAAGCTCTTCGACTACGTCCAGGCACGCTTGGCAGTCGCCATCGGCCCCAGCCTCGAGATGGCCGACGTCGTGCACGAGTATGGCCTCGGTCCGGTCTCGAGCGGCTTCGACGCAGCCAGCATCGTCGAGTCGCTCAAGGCCCTCGACGCCGAGACGATCGAGGGCTACAAGAGGAACTCGCACACCGCGGCGGCCGAGCTCAGCTTCGAGCACGAGTCCCGAGTCGCGCACTCCATTCTTCGCGAGCTCCTCGGACGGTGACGGCAGAACCGCCCGCTCCTCACCCGTAGAATCGGCGCCGTGAAGATCCTCAGTGTCGTCGGCGCCCGCCCGCAGTTCGTCAAGCTCGCACCTATCGACCGTGCGCTTCGGGACGCAGGGCACGAGCACGTGATCGTGCACACCGGCCAGCACTACGACCCTGCGCTGTCCCAGGTGTTCTTCGACGACCTGGGGATCGCGGCGCCCGACCTCAACCTCGAGGTCGGTTCGGGATCGCATGCCACACAGACGGCACGGATGCTCCCGGGTCTCGAAGACGCCATCGAGCGCCACCGGCCGACCTGGGTACTCGTCTACGGCGACACGAACTCCACGCTCGCGGCCACACTCGCCGCGGTGAAGATCCATCAGCCTGTGGCACATCTCGAGGCAGGGCTGCGTTCGTTCAACCGACGGATGCCCGAGGAGCACAACCGCGTGCTGACGGACCACGCAGCCGACCTACTTCTCGCGCCCACGCCCACCGCCATGGCGCACCTGACCGACGAAGGGCTCGCCAGCAGGTCCCGGGTCGTCGGGGACGTGATGGCCGACGTCCTGTTGCGCGTGCGAGATGCGGTGCGCGCCGACCCGCCCGTCCCGGTAGGCATCTCGGCGGACGCTGTCGCGGACGAGTACTTCGTCGCCACGGTCCACCGTGCCGAGAACACCGACGACCCAGATCGGCTCCAAGCGATCGTCGACGGTCTCGCTGCGCTCCCGGCACCGGTTCTGCTGCTGGCGCACCCGCGGCTCGTGGCGACGGCAGCTCGCTTCGGCATCCCTCTCGAGCAGGGTTCGATCGTGGTCGCGCCTCCGCAGCCCTATCCCACCCTGGTCGCACTCGTGCAGGACGCTCGCGGCGTGCTGACCGACTCTGGTGGGCTCCAGAAGGAGGCGTTCCTCCTGCGCGTCCCGTGCACCACGCTGCGGACCGAGACCGAGTGGGTCGAGACCGTGGAGCTGGGATGGAACGTGCTGGACGGCGATCTGTCTGCCGTGGCTGAGCTCGCCACACGTCCGACGCCTGCACCGACCGACGCACACCCGTACGGAACCGGTGATGCTGCCGGCGCGGTCGTCCGGGAACTCTCCGCAGCGGCTGACGCGACCGCGCTTGCCCGAGGCGCCGCATGAAGAACGTCCTCGCGACGGTCCGCCCGCTCCTGGCCGTCCTCCCGGCAGGAAGTCGGCGCTTCCTCCTCGGCTACGGGACGTTGAGCGCCCTGCTCGCCCTGCTCGACCTCGCCGCGCTGACGATCGTGGGGGCGCTCCTCCAGTCGGTCGTCTCCCAGGAGACCGTGTCCCTACCGTTGGTGGGTGACCTGTCGACGAACCGGAGCCGTATCGTCGCCCTGGCCATCGTCTGCGTCGTCATCATCCTCAAGGGTGTCTTCGCCGTAGCACTGCTTCGGGTTGCGACCCGGCGCTTCGCTCGGCACGAGGTAGCGATAGGTGACCGGCTCTTCGACGCCTACATGTCGTCGCCATGGCAGGACCGCCTCTCGAAGAACAGCGCTGAGCTCGTGCGCACGGTCGACATCGGCGTGGGGACCACCGTGGCGGGGGTGCTGATCCCGAGCATGAGCCTCTTCGGGGAGATCGGTACGCTCCTGGCGATCGTCGTCGCGCTCTTCGTCTACGACCCGGTGATCGCCGGCGCCACAATCGTCTACCTCGGTCTCGTCGCCCTGCTCCTCGCTCGGGTCATCTCTCCGCTGGCGGTGCGATCCGGCCGGGAGAACCGGCTGTGGTCGCAGCGCACCGTGCGTCTCCTGAGCGAAGCTCTGGGGGCGCTCAAGGAAGTCACCCTTGCCGGGCGCGTCGCTGACGTCCGCGCGCAGGTCCATCGGACTCGCACGCACAGCTCGCGCGCACGCGCTCAGGCCTCGTTCTTCAGCCAGGTACCGAGGTACGTCCTCGAAGCTGCCCTGGTCGTGGGGTTCGTCCTCATCGGAGGAGTCGGCTACCTCACCGGCGGCGCCGAGGGCGGGGTGGCGGCCGTCGGGATGTTCGCGATCGCGGGCTTCCGGCTCGTCCCCTCGCTGACGCGGTTCCAAGCGGTGCAGTCGCAGATCAACAGCAGCGCCTCCTTCGCGCACAACGTCGTGGAGGACATCGTGTCCGGCGAGAGCCAGCTGGCCGCTCGCGGCGCCGAGCGCCCGCAGCACGCACTGACCGACGACCGGCCGATGATCGAGCTCCGAGACGTGTCGTTCTCCTACCCCGGTGCCGCTTCCCCGGCGATCGACCGGGTCACGCTTCAGATCCCGGCGGGCAGCCATGTGGCCTTTGTCGGCTCGTCCGGGGCCGGCAAGTCGACCATGGTCGACCTGCTGCTCGGTCTGCTCGAACCCACTGGCGGCAGCATCTACGTCGGAGGCGAGGACATGCGGCTCGTCCTGGACTCCTGGCGGTCCCGGATCGGCTACGTGCCTCAGGACGTCTCTCTCTTCGACGCTACCGTCGGCGAGAATGTCGCGCTGACGTGGGACCCTGCGCACGTCGACCCTGAGCAGGCACGTGAAGCACTCGGACGTGCTCAGCTGTGGAACGTCATCGAGTCGCGCGACGGAGGCCTCGACGCACGAGTCGGCGAACGCGGTTTGGCGATGTCGGGTGGTCAGCGCCAGCGACTCGGGATCGCTCGCGCGCTGTACAACTCTCCGCGAGTGCTCGTGATGGACGAGGCCACCAGTGCGCTCGACACCGCGACGGAAGCGTCGGTCACCCGCGCCATCAGGTCCTTGCACGGTGAGGTCACCGTGATCACGGTCGCGCACCGGCTCGCGACGATCCGCGACTCGGACATCGTCTTCTTCCTGCGTGACGGCGTGCTCGCCGCGTCCGGCACGTTCGAGGAAGTCGTGTCCGCGATGCCGGACTTCGCGGAGCAGGCGGCGTTGGCCGGACTCACGGACCGGCGTGGCTGACTCGACGCGACGCGGCTGACACGGCGGGCGAGAGCGACCGGACGTCGAGCTGCGCTGGCGCTCCCCCGCTCTCCGACTCCTGGACACGTCACGCTCCGACGTGTCGCCGACGGCGTCCACGCAGCGTCGAGAGAGCTAGCGGAAGTTGCGGTAGATCCCCGCGAGCTGTTCGACAGCGCGGTCAGGAGACCGTTCCCGAAGTGCCCAGTCGCGCCCAGCGAGGCGTTCCGAGGTGCGCTGCGGGTGCGCCAAGGTCTCTCTCGTGGCATCGACGAGGTCCGCCTCGTTGCCCGACATGACCGGAGGGTCGCCCTGGTCGACCGACGCATCGAGGGGCATCACTACCGGCACACCGAGCGCGACTGCTTGAAGCTCGCTCATGCCGAGCAGTCCTGTGCTCTGACCGATGACCGCGGAGGCGGAGGCCAACCAGGCGAGGTACTGATCACGCGGCATGCGCGGTTGGAGCTGAACGCCGAACTCGCGGGCGTCCTGCGCGCGTTCGCCCCAGTCCAGACCCTGGAAGCGCGCACCCGGTGCGGCGCGCACCAACGACCGAGCGAGATCCAGTTGAGCCTGCCCGCCCTTCGACGCGCTCCACCGCGAGGCGAACACGACGGTCGGGCGCGCGTCCGGGCGCCATGGCGGGAGGCCGGCCACATCGACCGGGTTGGGCACGTAGACGGCGTCGTGCCGTGCGCGCTCCGCCAGAGGCGCGAGGTCTGGCGTGGCGAAGATCACCGCGCCTGCGCGGTCCAGCCCTCGCTGCATCTCATCGTGAAAGCGCGGGTCCGGATACTGCACCCGGATGTCGGTCCCGTGCAGGTGCACAGCGTACGGCCGACGGGGCCGCGTCCTCATGACACCGACTCGGGCGCCGTAGTGGACGTGCACCACCTCGGCCAGCGCGAACTCCGCCCGGCGGCGCATCAACCAGTTCGCCGCACGCACCTTGTCGAGCCCACCCCCGACGACGCCACTTCGCCCAGTGCGCGTCTCCCGGAGCGGGAGGTGCCGCCAGGGGTGGCCGCTGCTTCGAGCGGCCCCGACGATCGTTCGCCCGACGTCGGCACAGTCGTAGAGGTGCAACGCCCGAATAGACGACGATGCAGCCGCGTCCGCCATGGTCACCCCTTTCGGCTGGGATGATCTTAGCCATGCGAGACCGCACCGATCCAACGTCCGTTCAGCCCGCCAGCACGCCCACCGGACGCGCAGGAAGCACGCGTCGCGTCGCCGTCACGATCGGGACGCTCCGCGTGCCGCCGACCTACTTCGCGCTGCAGCACGCCGTCGAGCTCGCCGAGGTCTGGCGCTTCCAGGTCTTCGCGCTGGCCGCAGACGTCCGCGATCCCGCCCTCGCCGCGCTTGTGCGGGATCTCGTCCCGTTCCGGTCCGCGACGTTCCGCCGCCGAGAGATGCTCATCCCCGCGGCGATACCGGCGATGGTGCAAGCCCTGCACCGGTTCGACCCGCAGGTCATCCACCAGCACTTCGCGACCTGGTCGTGGCCCGCGGTGTCGGCCGCGCGAAGAACCGGGGCGCCGCTCGTCACGACTCTGCACGGGATCGACGTCTTCACCGCGGTCAACCAGTCGTCGCGAGTTCCGATGCTGCGCTGGCACCAGGCGAACATCGAGCGTGCTCGCGCAAGCTCCACGCGGTTCCTCGCCGTGAGCCACTACCTCGCCGATGCCGCCCGCAGAGCGGGTTTCCCGACGGACCGTCTCGAGGTCCACTACCAAGGTATCGACACCGACTTCTTCACCCCGCTCGAGCTGCGCCCTGCCTCCAGGCCCCCGCGCATCGTGTTCGTCGGGCAGCTCAACGAAGCGAAGGGCGTCCGCGATCTCCTCGAGGCCAGCGAGGCGCTCTCCACGCGGATCGAGCACGAGGTCGAGGTCGTGGGGACCGGACCGCTCATGGGCGAGATCGCGGCGGAAGCAGACCGCAACCCACGGGTGCGTGTACGCGGTCGTCTCAGCAGAGACGAGATTCGTGATTCGTTGCGGGTGGCAGACCTCCTCGTGCTCCCGACGCAAGAGCACGAGGGACGGCGCGAGGCTGCAGGCCTCGTCCTTCTCGAGGCCCAGGCCTGCGGCACGCCCGTCGTCGCCTATCGCTCGGGCGGCACCCCCGAGATGCTGGACGACGGCCGCACCGGCCTCCTCGTCGACGAGCGCGACCGGCACGGGCTCGCCGACGCGATCGCCTCGGTGCTGGCGTTGGACAGCACCGAGCGCGAGCTCATGCGCCGGGCGGCGCGTGACTTCGTCGTGGCACAGCGCAGCGTGAGGAGCAGCGCTCGCCTCCTGGACGAGCACTATCGCGATCTCACGTCCTGACGGACGTCACTCCGAAGAGGAGCCGAGCGCGGCGGCGTGCACAACGGCGGCCGCACGGCCTCCCGTCGCACGCACCGACGCGTTGTCCACCGCCCAGCGCGCAAGACGCTCTCGTTCACTGCTGCTGGCCGGCACCGTGAGAAGCCGCGTGAGCGCGTCTGCGACCGCCTCGACGTCGTGCGGCACCGCTTCGCCCAGACGCTCCTCCGCGATCGTCTCGGCGGCCGGACCAACCCCGGCGAACAGGACCGGAACGCCAGATGCCACGCCAGCAAGGATCTTCGTCGGGAATGCGAAGTCGTAACCCGCATCCGGGGACAGGCTCGCGAGAGCGACCGAGGCCCCTCTCACCCAACGCGCGGCGTCCGCCTGCGGGACGGAGGAGACGAAATGCACGGCAGTACCGCCGTCCGGGAGCCCCGTGGCGAGCTGTCGCAGCTCCGCCCAGGAGCTCCCCTGGCCGAGGAAGACCAGCTTCGCGTCAGGGACGCGCTCGAGGACCTGCGACAAGGCCCGGACGAAGACATCCGCCCCTTGCCACTCGGAGACCGTCCCTGCGTAGATCGCGTACGGACCGGACGGGGCCGTTTCGGCCAGCGCACCGTCAGGGTGGAAGGCATCGGTATCGACACCGTTGCGAACGACCTCCACACGGTGAGCTCCCAGTGACCGGACTCGCTCCTCCACTCCTTCGTTGATGGCGATCACTCGCTCCGCGCCACGAATCGCCCAGCTCTCAACACGACGAAGGGCACGAGAGACCACCGTGGGAGCACCCGTCGCGGCCGCAGCATCGGACCAGACGTCGGCCGCGTAGTACACGTACGGGATGCGTCGCAGGGAGCAGACGATCCGGACCATCAGGCCAGTCGTCGGCGGGGGCTCGGCCACGACGACGTCGGGGCGGGAAGCGAAGCTCAGCCGCAGGATCAGAGGCAGGTCGAAACTCATGTACTGGACGTACCCGCGCACGTAGCCGCTCCGGTCTCGCAGCACCGGCCAGCGAGCCACTCGAACCGTGCCCGGCCCGCCGGACGTGCCACCCTCCTCGCCCGCCGACGTGGTCGGCGACGACCCTGGTGCGGGCCGTGTCGTGAGGACGCGCACGCTGGCTCCTCGAGCCGCGAGCTCCGCCACCAGGGCCTTGAGTCGGAACGCCGCTGCCGCGGGCTCGGGCCAGTAGATCCGACTCGCCACGATGACGCGCACGTGGCCGCTCCCTTCTCCGAGTTGGGCGCGCGCTGCCTCTCGCGCGAGCCCCCCGAAATGGTACGGGTCCCGGTCCACCGCCCCACGATTCCCCGACCCTCACGGACGCGGACCACGCGCGCGGCGTGCCGGTACCGCGCCCGCGACCCGCCCGGCGTTAGTGTGCTCCGTAGCTTATCGAGGTCGGGGAGAACATGAATTTCTGGACGGATTCGCCGCATTGGAATCGCCGTGCGGCACTGGTCCTGGCACTAGTGCTTTGTGCATGCCTCGGCATCGCGCCGAGGGCAATTTCCATGCCTGCCACGAGCGAGGTCGTCAATCTTCCGCCGAGCGGCGCAGTCACGATCGCCGGCCGGGGCTATGGACACGGCCGCGGACTGTCCCAATGGGGGGCGCGAGCCGCAGCCGCTCAGGGTGTGGGCTATCAGTCGATCCTGGACTTCTACTATCCTGGAACCCGGAGCTTCACACAGACGAACACTCCGCTTCACGTCCTTCTTTCCGCGGACAACGATGATGAGTTGCGTGTCGTGGCGACGGGACAGATGACCGCCTCCGACGCACGAAACACCGACACGCCCATCGGATTCCCCGGAGCCACGGTCTCACACTGGCGGGTCCTTCGACAGCCCGACGGGTTTTATCTCCAGGGCTTGGTGAACGGCTCATGGAGGGCCTGGTCTCAGTCACCGTCCCCGGGTTTCCTCTCCTTGCGTGCGCCGGGAACCACGGTGCGGGTCGTGCTGCCCGGTGGCGTACAGAAGGAGTATCGGGGTTCGATTCGCGCGGTCCCCGACGGGACGGCGCCCGACCTGCGCAGCGTGAACGTCGTCGGCATGGAAGACTACCTTCGCGCCGTCGTGCCAGCAGAGTCACCTTCGAGCTGGCCGTCGGACGCGCTTCGCGCTCAAGCCGTCGCAGCCCGTACCTACGCGTCCTACGACCGCGCCACCAGCGGGGGCGACCAGTGGCACACGTGCGACACGACGCAGTGCCAGGTGTACCCAGGAGTGCGGACGTTCGATGCGAACGGCCGGGTCACCGCGACGCATGAGGCCAGCTCGACGAACGCGGCGATCA
Source organism: Cellulosimicrobium sp. NPDC057127 (assembly GCF_042670945.1). Taxonomy (NCBI): domain Bacteria; kingdom Bacillati; phylum Actinomycetota; class Actinomycetes; order Micrococcales; family Promicromonosporaceae; genus Cellulosimicrobium; species Cellulosimicrobium sp. NPDC057127. The sequence continues at coordinate 59,721 of NZ_JBHUUP010000007.1, read as the reverse complement.
CCGCGAGTGCGAACCAGGTACGGCACTACGGGGCGGGCCTCGCGTTCACTCAGTTCAGCGCGTCCAACGGAGGCTGGACCGCCCCGGGGAACCTTCCGTACCAGGTCGCGAAGCGCGACCCCTGGGACCCGGTAGGGAATCCCTCGCACGCGTGGTCTACGCGGCTCGCAGTGAGCAGGATCGCCGACGCGTTCCCACAGATCGGCGTCCCCGGCTCGATCGAGGTTCGAAGCAGGAACGGGCACGGTGAGTGGGGTGGCCGTGTAGACGAAGTCGTCCTGCGAGGTAGTCGTAGCTCGGTCACGACGAGCGGCTCGGCGTTCAGGTCCAGGTTCGGGCTCCGAAGCGACTGGTGGAGGATCACTGGGAGCACAGCGCTTGACTCGGACACGACCACCGACGGGCGCGTGGACATGACCGCGCTGATGAACGACGGGACCCTTCGAACATACGAGTCCGACGGAGCAGGTGGGTTCGCCGGCTCCTGGCAGATCGGCCATGGTTGGTCCTCGACTCGTCTGCTCACACGTGCGAACGACTTGACCGGAGACGGAAGGGCGGATCTCCTCGCCGTCGACTCTGCCGGGGTGATGCGTCGGTACCCCGCGGACGGTTCCGGTCGGCTCCTGCCGGCCATTCGCATGGGGTCCGGCTGGGACGCGATGCGACTCCTCGCCGCGCCTGGGGATCTCGACGGCAACGGCACGGCTGATCTCCTGGCGGTCGACACGAGCGGGGTGATGTGGCGCTACGACGGTCGCGGGAACGGGGCTTTCGCCGTTCGTCAGCGAGTCGGATCGGGTTGGGCGGGGTTCAACGCGATCTACGGCGGTGGAGACTGGACCGGCGACGGAAGGGCCGACTTCCTCGCGGTCGACTCCGCAGGTGGTCTCTGGCTCTACCGGAATCTTGGAGGGCACAGGTTCTCGCCGACCCAGATCGGGAACGGCTGGTCCACGATGCGTGTCATGAGCGTCCTGCGGGACTGGGACGGCGACGGAGGTCCGGACATCCTGGCAGCAGGCCCGTCCGGCGTACTGAACCTCTATCGGTGGACCGGCACCCGCTTCGTCACCCGCTCAGGGGTCGGCAGCGGTTGGGGAATCGTTCGCGACCTCGCGTGATCCACCTCGTCGGTTGGCCCGTGTTGGAAGTCCTGGCACGTTCCGGGCTCCAGCGACGTTGAACCGTCACGGGTCCTCGTACCGTCCTCGTGCCGGCTGCGGCACTGCTCGGCTCGGATCGGCTCGGGAGCAGAGCTCGCAGCGTGACCGACGGCACGAGTCTCGGCCAGTGTGAGGATCGCCAGGGTTGAGTGCAGTCGGCGGTGGTCGCACCAGGCGACCCAGGCGACCCAGGCGACCCAGGCGACCCAGGCGACCCAGGCGACCCAGGCGACCCAGGCGACCCAGGCGACCCAGGCGACCCAGGCGATGATCTCCCAATCGCGGTGTCGGTCAGGCGCCCGAGGGATCGGTCGTGAACGGGCCGGTTCGAGGCACTCGAACTTGAACGCCCGAAGACCGACCTCCACCTGGCGGTCGTCGTTGGCCTCACCGCTGGCGGTCGACGCGGCGATGCCCTGCCGCGAGGTGCTCGGCGCAGCGCACGGAACGTACGGCGGCTCAGCGTTCGAGTGCGCCGTGTCCTGCTCCGTCGTGACCCTGAGCTACTGTTGGTCTCGAGCCCCCCGCGCAACGGGTCCAGGACAAGCTCGGGCGGGCGGGTGCTCTCGTATGGCACCCGACGATGCGCTGCGGCGAGACGTCGACGACGCGCTTCACCGCGACGAACCGAACCCACGTACGTGCTCACGCAACAGGTGCTGCGCCGCCAGGCTCGGACATGGCGCACTGCACGGTGGACCGGACGATCAGGCCGCGAAGGCGCGGCGCTTCGTCTGGTCGATGCACCCCATGATCAGCGGCCGCGGGAGCCGGGCTCTGCCGGGAAGAAGGTCGAGCTCGCTCGCAGTTTAGCGTTCGCAGTCCCAGGACCCTTGTTCTCCGCCTCTCGTCGGCAGATCTCCTCCGACTCCGCCGTCAGCCCGGGCCGGGCGCCGTCGTCGAAATCGGCCCGCGAGACCGAGTGGCGCAGCGACCAGCGCGCGACCCCGACGGGGAGCTGACCGCGGCCGACGCCGGCCACCGACCCGTGGTCCGCGACGTGCGCACACCGTCCGCACCGCGCCCGAGCTTGGATCTCGGGAGTGCGTTATCGGCATTTCGCCGTCCGTGTCACAAGGAAGCGACAGGGCACCCGCGATCGCTCACGAGAGCCGGTCGGTCCGCTCAGGAGACGGTGCTTCCCGCCGGTGCACGTCCAGCAGGACGCGGCGATTGGTAGCCGCCAGATCCATCCCCGAGGTAGAGGAGCAGATCACCGTCCGGGTCAACGAGGATGATGTCGGGCCTCCCGTCGGCCGTTATGTCGCCCATTCCTACGATGGCTCGTGCGGCACCCCAACCGGGCCCGATACGGCGCGGCGCTCCGAGTCCGCGGGCTCCCTGCCCCTCTCGCAGGTAGAGAGTGCCGGACTCTCGGGTAAGGAGATTCAGGCCACGGCCCGTCGATGTGCCCGCATTCACGATCAGGTCAACACCACGCGCATCGGAAGTGAGCAGGACGCGCGTCCCGAACCCTCCGCGACCGTCGCCCGGGTACAGCCAGATCCTCCCTTGCCCCCGTTCGAGAGCCACCAACGCGGGCCTGCCGTCACCTGACCAGTCCGGGACACCGATGATCTGACTCATGACGCCCCAGCCGTTTCCGATCTGCGTGCCACCAGCCGCGAAGGTGCCATTGCGTCCACCGCGGTGCAGCAGGAGCGAACCGTTCGACCTGGTCGACATGAGGTCGTCGATCCCATCGCCGTCCCAGTCTCCGGCCGCGATCGCGCTGGTCTGCGCACTATCGGCCGCGATACCCGTCAAGACGACCTTCTCCAGGTTCTCGTTGGGCACGTACGGATAGTGGTACAGAGCCCCATCGGGCGTCCATCCGTAGACAGCAACGCTCCCACCGGCAGCCTTGCCTGAGATCAACCCCGCGAACGACTGCCACCCGTGCCCGACCTGGTAACGCGAGGTGAACCTTCCCGTGCCGTCGCCCGGATACACCCAAAGTCTACCGGAACCGTCGCGAGCCATCAGGTCTGCCGAGCGGTCGCTCGTGACGTCTCCGACGCCGAGCAGATCGGTCATGGCATCCCATCCGCGGCCGTGCGAAATCGTCGACGAGAAGCCGCCTCGACCGTCGCCGATGTAGGTGTGCAGACGTCCATCGCCTGAACGAGCGATGAGCGCCGGTCGTCCAGCGCCCACATCGCCGATCATGGTGATGGCGGACATGCCCGCCCATCCGACGCCGATCTGCCGTGCACGGCCGAAGCCCCGGGCGCCGTCGTTCGGGTACAGCCACAGCGAACCGTCCGCGGCGGACCGTGCGAGGAGATCCGGATGGCGGTCGCCGTCCCAGTCGTGTCCGCCGATGACGACATCCATGGAGTTCCAGCCCCACCCGATCTTCTGCTTACGCTCGAACCCCCCCGTGGACGAACGCTTGTAGAACCACAAGCCCCCGTCATCGTCGAGCAACATCAGGTCGCCTCTACCGTCCCCATCCCAATCGCCCGCCTCGAGTGGTTGGCCGGTGTTCCATCCACTTCCTTCGAGCACCCGGGCACTCCACTGCCAGCCGACCCGTGTGAGCACAGACGTCACACCGCCACGTGAGAGGACCAGGTCCGACATCGAGTCGCCGGTGAGGTCCCGCGAGTACTGAGCTGACCGGTGGACGGACTGGAGCCTGCTTGCTGACGCACGCAGCTCACCGAGCCGCGGGTAGAAGTTCGCGCCGGGGCACGACGTCTGCCCGACGTCACGGTGACCCACGACCGCCGCCATGGTGCGACCACCGATCGAAGCGGTTCCGTTGGCGCGGACTCCGTGTAGGGAGAGCTTCCATGCGATGAGGCGCGACATCGCGTCCATCGCGGCAGCAGGCACCGTCGCCTGGTCGTAGTTGCCCATCAGGGACAGCCCGAACGCCTGGGAGTTCACACCGGCGGCGTGCGCCCCGACGATCGCCCGGTCGATCCCGCCCGCTCGCCCCTCCCAGATCCTGCCGAACTTGTCGATGAGGAAGTTGTAGCCGATGTCGCCCCAGCCGCGGGACTGCGCGTGGTACGTGTAGATGCCACGGATGACGGCCGGCACCTGCGCGGAGGTGTAGCTGTTGGAGCCGGCGGTGTGGTGCACGACGGCCCCGTTCACCCGCCCGACCTGCGGCTTCCAGATCATGATCGACTCGTCGGCGCCCCACTGCGCTCGGCTGTAGATCGCCGGCTTGGCAGCTGTCAGGGCGCTCGCGACCGCTGCGGCCGCGGGCGTCTCGGTGTCGACCGTGGTCGTCGCCGTCGTTACGTCGCGCGACGTGAGGACGACATCGCCGAGGTCGAGGTCGGCCGGGAGGCCGGCCGTGGCGGCTTCCCCACCCGCTATATCGTCCGCCGGATCTTCGGTCGGCTCGTCGGTCCCGGGGACAGGCACCTCGACAGGTGCCGCAGGTGCCGCGTCGCTGGGCGCGGAGCCGGGGTCGATGACCACGAGCAGCGGGTCCTCGGGCGTCGAGCTCCCGCGGAGGGCGACCTCGATCTCGTCGACCTCGCCGACCACGACGGGCTCTGTCCCTCCCCGCGCCGCGGCCCCTGCCGGACCACCGCCAGCCTCTGCGGAATCCTCCTCCCGGAGTCGCTCGACTTCGATCGACTCCCAGTCGCTCCACGTCTCGTCGGAGCGAGTCCGGACCGAGACCTCCGTGTCGTCGGAGTCGGTGCCTGCAGCCCACGTCACGCCGACGAGCGCGAGGCCAGAACTCGTCGCACTCCCCGAGAGCACGACCTCGGTCTCGAAGAACCGGTTCGACGTGCTCCCGCCGAGAGCGGGCTCGTCCGCCGGGAAAGGAGCTTCACCGGCGTCGGTGCTGAGCTCGCTCGCAGGCGTGGTCTCGAGCGCCACCTCCTGGACGTCCGCCTCCACCGGTTCGGGCTCGCTCGGCGCCGCGGTCGCAACGGTCGCGGGCAGGCCGACGACGGCCATGCTCAGCACGACGGCCGCCGGCAGCCAGCGCCGCGGCGCGGGCGCGGACGGCATGCGGATCTTGGACATGGTTGCGGCCCCCTTGTGATGTGCACCCGAGCGGTCCGTGGTGCGCACCCGAGCGACGACTCCTATGCACCACGCGCCTCAGCCAGTATGGGCACGGCGCCGCACCAGGGAAACGCGACACGCCCCCCACCGCCGGAACGGTGAGGGGCGTGTCGCGCTGGTGAAGACCGCTGTGAGCCGCGAGCTAGACCTCCACCGTCACGCCGCGGGCCGCCGACTCGAGCGCGGCCTCCGCGACCTCGAGCGTCCGCAGCCCCTCGCGCATGGTGACGACATCGTGCCGCACACCGAGGACCGCGTCCCGGAACGCCTCGTGCTCGACGCGCAGGGGCTCGCGCTTCGGGAATGCGTACCGGACGACGTCGCCCTCGGACACCCCGCGAAACGTGCTGATCGCCTCCCACTCGGTGGCGATGTCACCGTTGGCGTAGAAGGTGAGGTCCGCGCTGCCCGTGTCGGCGACGAAGGCGCCGCGCTCGCCGGTGACGATCGTCACGCGCTCCTTCATGGGCGACAGCCAGTTGACGACGTGGTTGACGATCACCCCGTTCGCGAGCCGACCGGTGGCGATCACCATGTCCTCGTGCGGACGGCCGCTGCGGTGTGCCGTCTGCGCCGCGACGGATGTGTACGTGCTCTGCGCCACCCACGCCGTGAGATCGATGTCGTGAGTGCCGAGGTCCTTGACGACGCCCACGTCCGCGATGCGGGAGGGGAAAGGCCCCTGGCGACGGGTGGCGATCTGGTAGACCTCGCCCAGCTCGCCGGACTCCATCCGGCGGCGCAGCTCCTGCAGCGCAGGGTTGAAGCGCTCGATGTGCCCCACGCAGCCGACGAGCCCGGCACTCTCGAACGCCTCCGCGACCTTCCGTCCCGCCTCGCTCGTCGCCGCGATCGGCTTCTCGACGAGCGTGTGCACGCCAGCGGCGGCGAGCGCGAGGCCGACCTGCTCGTGATAGATCGTCGGGACCGCGACGACGGCCATGTCGATGCCGGCCCCGATCAGCGCGTCGACGTCAGGCAGGACCTCGAGGCCCCCCGATACGCCGAACGGGTCACCACCGGGGTCGGCTACGGCGACGAGCTCCACTCCCGGAGTCTCGCGCAGCACCCGGGCGTGGTGGCGCCCCATGGCGCCGAGTCCGATGAGTCCCGCACGCAGGTCCGCCATCACGCACCCGCCTTCACGACCGTGTTGACCGCGGAGACGATGCGGTCCAGGTCCTCCTGGCTCAGCGACGGGTGCACGGGCAGCGAGATCACCTCGCGCGCGGCCTTCTCGGTCTCCGGCAGATCGAGCCCCGGGGCGAACCGGGCGAGACTCTCCAGCCGGTGGTTGGGGATCGGGTAGTAGACGCCCGACCCGACCCCGTGCTCGTCGCGGAGCGCGGTCACGACGCGGTCGCGGTCCTCGGCGACGCGGATCGTGTACTGGTGGTAGACGTGGACCGCGTCGTCGGCCACGGGAGGCGTGACGACGCCCTCGAGGTGCTGCGAAAGGAACGCGGCGTTGCGCTGGCGGTCCTCGGTCCAGCCGTTCACCTTCGTGAGCTGCACGCGGCCGATGGCGGCATGGACGTCGGTCATGCGGGCGTTGAACCCGACCACCTCGTTGGCGTACTGGCGCTCCATGCCCTGGTTCCGCAAGAGCCGGACGTTGCGCGCGATCTCGTCCGTCGCGCACGCCACCATGCCGCCCTCGCCCGAGGTCATGTTCTTCGTGGGGTAGAGGCTGAACATCGCGAAGGTGCCGAACGCACCGACCGGCCGACCGCCGAGCGACGCGCCGTGCGCCTGCGCGGCGTCCTCGAACAGGAGCAGACCGTGCTCCTCGGCGATCTGCCCCAGCGCCGTCATGTCGGCAGGGTGCCCGTAGAGGTGCACCGGCATGATCGCCTTCGTGCGCTCCGTGATCGAGGCGCGCACCGCGTCGGGCGAGAGGCAGAAGTAGTCGGGCTCGATGTCGGCGAAGACAGGCGTCGCCCCGGTGAGGGCGACGGAGTTCGCGGTCGCGGCGAAGGTGAAGGACGGGACGATGACCTCGTCACCCGGACCGATGCCGGCAGCGAGGAGACCGAGATGCAGTCCGGAGGTGCCGGAGTTGACGGCGACACAGGTACGACCTCCGACGAGCACGTCGGCGAACTCCTGCTCGAACGTCGCGACCTCAGGGCCCTGTGCGATCATCCCGCTGCGCAGGACACGGTCGACCGCCGCCCGCTCGTCGTCCCCGACGATGGGCTTCGCCGCCGGGATCAGTGTCTGGCTCATTCCGCCGCAACCTCTCTGATGGTCTCGTCGTGCTCTTCGTACCGGGCGCCGGTGACCGGGCACACCCAGTGTGCGCCGTCCTGGCGAAGCGGCTGTCCCGCGCGGCCGACCCATCCGACCCGACGCGCCGGGACGCCGACGACGATCGCATGATCGGGCACGTCCTTGGTCACCACGGCGCCCGCTGCGACCGTCGCCCACGCGCCGATGGTGACCGGCGCCACGCACACGGCACGAGCTCCGATCGCCGCGCCCTCACCGATCGTCACCCCGACAGCGTGCCAGTCGTCGGCGCTCTTCAGGCTCCCGTCGGGATTGACGGCCCGAGGATAGGTGTCATTGGTCAGCACTGCGGCGGGACCGATGAACACCCCGTCGGCGAGCTCCGCGGGCTCGTAGACGAGCGCGTAGTTCTGGACCTTGCAGTGACGTCCCATCTGCACGCCGGTCCCGATGTACGCACCGCGCCCGACGACACAGCCCGGTCCCATGCTCACGCCCTCGCGCACCTGCGCGAGGTGCCAGATCTGACTGTCCTCGCCGATCGTCGCGTCCTCGGCGACGTCGGCGCTCGGCGCGATGCGCACACTCATGCGGACAGGTCTCCTCGCTGTCGGCGGCAGGTCAGCGGCTCGCTCGCGCGCGCCGGCACCCGCAAGGTTACCGGTCAAGATCAGGAGCCATCTCCGCCGCGGACCTGGACAGTGTCCCGGTGCTGCAAGAATGGCCGCATGCACTCATCGGACGTCGCGACGGAAGGTCGCGCGCCCATCCCGCTCCCCATGATCGAGGACGCCTGGCTCGTCGTCCCGCTCTACAACGAGGGCGCGGTCGTGGGTGACGTGATCGAGGAAGCCCTGCCGTTGTTCCCACACATCGTCTGCGTGGACGACGGGAGCACGGACGACTCGGCGGAACGCGCTCACGAGGCCGGGGCGACCGTGGTCCGCCACGCCGTCAACCTCGGCCAGGGCGCGGCCCTCCAGACCGGCATCGCTTTCGCTCGGGAACAACCCGGAGCCCGGTACGTCGTGACGTTCGACGCGGACGGCCAGCACCAGGTGGAGGACGCGGTCTCCATGGTCGAGCTCGCCCGCCGCGAGGACCTCGCCATCGTGTTCGGTTCACGCTTCCTCGACGACCGCACCAAACCCGGGCTGCTCAAGAGGCTCGTCCTGCGCGCTGCGGTGACGTTCACCAACTTGAGCACCGGACTCCGGCTCACGGACGCGCACAACGGGTTGCGCGTGATCAGGGTCGACGCCGCGCGAGAGCTCGAGCTGACTCAGGACCGGATGGCCCATGCGAGCGAGATCGTGCTCCAGCTCGGGCGCACCCGACTTCCCTGGCGGGAGCACCCCGTTCACGTGCTCTACACGGACTACTCCAAGAGCAAGGGGCAGTCGCTCTGGAACTCCGTCAACATCCTCGTCGACCTGATCTTCAAGTAGGCAGGACCACCATGCTGATCCAAATCATCCTTGTCACTGCGGTGGTCGTCGTGACGGTCCTGCTCACCCGGTCGACCGCGAACGCGCGGCACCAGGCGATCCGCCGCCTCCTGCTGGTGGCTTTCGTCGTGGCGGCCGTACTGGCGATCCTGTTCCCCGAGATCCTCTCGGTGGTGGCGAACGCCGTCGGGGTCGGGCGCGGCACCGACCTGCTGCTGTACGCGCTCGTCATCGCATTCGTCAGCTACATCGCGACGAGCCATCGCCGCGCGAACCAGCTCGCCCGGAAGATCACGGTCCTCACGCGCGAGCTCAGCCTCGCGGAAGCGAGGCTCGAGCGAGTCGACGACTCGGTCGTCCAGCTCGAGCGAGCGGACGGCGATGCGGCGGCGGCACCCTCGCCGGCGGCAGGCGGACATCCGGCTGCCGCCGAGGACCGCTGAGGTCCACACAACACCTCCACCCCACCGGACGAGCCCGCGCCCAGTCGCCGCCCACGCGCCACCTATGCTCGTTCTCCGTGACGTTCCGTTCCCGCGCCCAGGCTCGTAGCGCGGCCGCCGCCCGGCCCGCGCGCGGTCCTGCGCACGCCCGGAACCCGAGCACGCGCCGCGTGAGCCGCTCCGTCGGCCTCGTCGCCACGGCCGTCCTCGCTTTCGGCACCGTCGGCGGGGCCTCGGCGCTCACCGACATCCAGGGCAACATCGCGAGCGCGAACGTGGACGGACTGCTCGGGCACCGCCCCGCGCAGCCGACGCCCGACCCCGACGACCCGAACGCCGGCAAGCCGCTCAACGTCCTGGTCATGGGGTCGGACGCGCGTGGTGGCGACAACGGGCACGAGGTCGCCGGCGTCGAGGGCATGCGCTCGGACACGACGATCCTCGTGCACGTCTCAGCGGACCGGTCGCGCGTCGAGATGATCTCGATCCCGCGCGACTCGCGGGTGGACGTCCCGGGGTGCACGGTCACGGGAGGAGCGACGACCGCGCCCGCGAACACGCGGTTCAACACCGCGTTCGCCAACGGCGCGGTGGCCGGCGGCGACGTCGCCTCGGCCGCAGCCTGCACGATGAGGACCGTCGAGTACCTCACCGACGTGTACGTGGACGGTTTCGTCGTCGTCGACTTCGCCGGATTTCGGACCATGGTCGACGCCGTCGACGGCGTGCCGATCTGCATCCCGCAGGCCATCGACTCCCCCAAGGCCGACCTCCGGCTCGACGCAGGATGGCAGACGCTCGACGGGGCCCAGGCCCTCGGTTTCGCGCGCGCACGCTACGGGGTGGGGGACGGGTCCGACCTCAGCCGCATCGGTCGCCAGCAGCAGCTCCTCGCCGCTACGGTCAACCAGGTGCTGTCGAAGAACCTCCTGTCCGACCTCGGACAGGTCTACGGCTTCGTGGACGCGGGGACGCGGTCCTTGACGATGAGCGAGAACCTGGCGTCCATCCCCGACCTGGCCGGTCTCGCGTTCAGCCTCCGGGGTGCCTCGAGTGGCAACATCACCTTCATGACCGTCCCGAACGCACCGGACCCGCAGGACCCGGACGCCACGGTCGTGTGGACGGACGAGGCGGACGAGATGTGGCAGAAGGTGCGGGCCGACGAGCCGATCGTCGGACCGAGCGTCCCGGTGGAGGACCAGGCCGAGCCCGCCGGAGACGACGCGGGCGCCGGTTCCGACGACGGAACGAGCGTCGAGAGCCCGGAGGGCGACGGCACGACCGGCGCCGGGGCGACGGCTGAACCCGCGCCGGTCGAGACGAAAGCAGCCGGCGAGGAGGCCTTCTCCGCCGCCGACGAGACCGCTCGGTGCGGGTGACGCGATCATGACCGACTCCCGCCGCGACCCCCACGCCCTACCGCCGAGCTTCACACCCCAGGGCGGCCGAGGTGCGCGCCCGTCGCCCGACGACGCGATCTCCGTCGGCAACAGCAGCCGACGGTCGCCGTCGGGCACTCCGCGAGCGGACGACGCCGACGCCGTGCGGCCCGAACCTCGGATCCGTCGTCAGTCGTCGCGAGAGGTCCCCGCCGTGCCGTCGCGCCCTGGCACACCGCCCCCTGCTCCCCCGGTCCGCACGTCGCGTCGACGGGACGGAGCGCCCGGTACTCCTCCAGCCTCCGTCCCGCCCTCGCGGCAGCGACAGGTCCCGGCCCCGGACCAGAGGACGCCGAGGGCGTCCTCGTCGCCCCGCACCTCCGGCGCGGGCCCTGCCAGGGCGGCCGTGCCGGGGGCCGGGTCGCGCGCCGCGCGACCCGTGGGCGGTCGTCCCGCCGCAGGTCCGACCCGTGGTGGCGTCCGGGTCCGCAAGGGACGAGTCGCCGCGCTCGTCGCGGGCCTGGTGCTCGCCGCGGTGCTCGCGTGGCCGATCGGTCTGCTCATCTGGGCGAACGGGAAGCTGGAGCACGTCGAGGCGCTCTCCGGCGCACCCGGGACCCCCGGGACCACCTACCTGCTCGCCGGCTCGGACGCGCGCGGCGAGGGCATCAGCGAGGACGGGACGGAGGGCGCCCGCACGGACACGATCATGCTGCTCCACGCGCCCCCGAGCGGTCCGGCCGCGCTCATCAGCCTGCCCCGTGACACGTACGCCGAGATCCCGGACAACGGGCCCCACAAGCTCAACACCGCGTACTCGTGGGGTGGCGCACCCCTGCTCGTCCGAACCGTCGAAGGACTGACCGGGCTGACGGTGGACCACTACGTCGAGATCGGCTTCGGTGGCGTCGAGGGCATCGTCGACGCGATCGGCGGCGTGGAGCTGTGCTTGGACTACGACGTGAACGACCCCAAGAGCGAGCTCGTCTGGACCGCCGGGTGCCACGTCGCGGACGGGCATACGGCTCTCGCGTTCTCCCGCATGCGGTACTCCGACCCGAAGGGCGACATCGGGCGGGCGGAGCGGCAACGGCAGGTCATCGGCGCGATCAGCGCCAAGGCCGCCGACCCGGGCCTCCTGCTCCAGCCCGGTGACCAGGTCTCCCTCCTCGACGCGGGGATCGGGTCGCTCACCGTCGACGAGAGCACGGGGATCATCGACCTCGGTCGACTCGCGCTGGCGTTCCGCGCCGCCAACGGCCCGGACGGTGTCACGGGCACGCCACCGATCGGTAACCCGGACTACCGGCCGGGCAACATCGGGTCGACGGTGCAGCTCGACCCGGAACTCGCCCCGCAGTTCTGGTCGGACGTCCGCGACGGCAACCTGTCTCCCGGACCGGTTGGCGGCCTGCCGCAGCCCTGACCCTCGGCAGTCGCCCGGGTGCGCGGTCGGTCAGTCGCCCGAGCGCGAATCCCGCAGCCGCGCGCCCTTGGCGCGCGCCTGGTCGCCGAGGTCCTGCTGGAACGCGACCATCCGCTCGCGCAGGCTCGCGGCGGCGGCGTCGGTCCCCGACGCGAGGATGCGCGCGGCGAGCAGGCCGGCGTTGCGGGCGCCGCCGACGGACACGGTGGCGACGGGGACGCCGGCGGGCATCTGGACGATGGAGAGCAGCGAGTCCATGCCGTTGAGGTGCTTGAGCGGCACGGGGACGCCGATGACGGGCAGCGGGGTGACGGCGGCGAGCATGCCCGGCAGGTGGGCTGCTCCCCCGGCGCCGGCGACGACGACGCGGAGCCCGCGGTCGGCGGCGGTGCGGCCGTAGTCGATCATCTCGACGGGCATGCGGTGCGCGGAGACGACGTCGACCTCGACGGGCACGTCGAACTCGGCGAGGGCGTCGGCGGCGGCCTGCATGACGGGCCAGTCGGAGTCGGACCCCATGACGATGCCGACGATCGGGTTCTGGGTCACGGTCGCTGCTCCTGGTCGTGGGGTCGGGCGGGGGCCTCGCCGCGCAGGATGGCGGCGGCGGCGAGGGCGCGGCGTCGTACCTCGTCGAGGTCGTCGCCGCTGACGTTGACGTGCCCGAGCTTGCGGCCGGGGCGCACGTCCTTGCCGTACAGGTTCACCTTCGCGTCCGGGAAGGCCCCGAGCACGGTGGGCAGCGCTTCGGTGAGCTCGCCGAGGCTCGACCCGAGGACGTTCGCCATGACCGTCCAGGGCGCGGTCGCCGCCGTGTCGCCGAGCGGGAGGTCGAGGACCGCGCGCAGGTGCTGCTCGAACTGGCTCGTCACGGCGCCGTCGATGGTCCAGTGCCCGGAGTTGTGGGGGCGCATGGCGAGCTCGTTGACGAGGACGCGCGTGCCGTCCTCGCCGGGGCCGGCGGGGACCTCGAACATCTCGACCGCGAGGACGCCGGTCACACCCAGGCCCTCGGCGATGCGGACCGCGGCGTCCCGGGCGCGCTCCGCGTCGGCAGCCGAGAGCCCGGGCGCGGGGGCGACGACCTCGGCGCACACGCCGTCGCGCTGGATCGACTCCACGACGGGCCACGTGCGCACCTCGCCCCGGTCGTCCACGCCGCCGGAGGGACGGCGCGCGACGAGCACCGCGAGCTCGCGGGTGAACGGCACCTTCTCCTCGACGAGGAGGGCCGGGCCACCGGCGGCCGCGGTCTCGATCCACTCGGCGACCTGGTCCGCTCCGCCGCCGGCCGTGGACACGACGCGCACGCCCTTGCCGTCGTAGCCGCCGCGCGACGTCTTCACGACGGCCTCGCCCCCGGCCTCGGCGAGGAAGTCCTCGAGAGCCGCGCGCGCGGCGTCGGGCTCGGTGGGCAGCGCGGCCCAGCGGGGGCACGGCACGCCGAGGTCGGTGAGGCGGCGGCGCATGACGATCTTGTCCTGCGCGTGCACGAGCGCCTCGGGGCCGGGCCGGACCGGGGTGCCGTGCTCGAGGAGGTCGGTGAGCAGCCCGTTCGGGACGTGCTCGTGCTCGAACGTCAGCACGGCGGCGGCGTCCCCGTCGGGCGGCGCGATGAGCGAGCGGATCGCGCTCTCGTCGGACGCCGCGCCCACGGGGGCGTCCGCGACCACCTGGGCCGCCGACGTCCCGGGCGCCTCGACGAGCACGCGCAGGTGCACGCCGAGCTCTCCGGCCGCCGGGGCCATCATCCGTGCGAGCTGTCCGCCGCCGACCACCGCGATCACTGGTGCTGCCACGTGCACCCACCCTAGTGCCTGCCCGGCCGAGGCCCGCGCGGTGCCCGCCCGCTCGGCGACGGCCGAGAGGTGGCCGGTACGCTCGTCGGATGGCCCCCGTCCCGTCCGTGCCGCGCCAGCGGCTCGCCGACCGCGTGCGCGAGCTCGCGAAGTTCGGCTCGGTGGGCGCGGTCGCGTACGTCGTGGACCTGGGGCTGTTCAACCTGCTGAGCTTCGGTCCCGGGGAGCTGCTGGGCCACAAGCCGCTCACGGCCAAGGTGGTCTCGGTCGCGGTGGCGACCCTCGTCGCCTGGTTGGGCAACCGTCACTGGACGTTCGCCGCGCGCCGCACCGCGACGCGGGGGCGCGAGCTCGCGGCGTTCGTGGTGGTGAACGTCGGCGGCATGCTCGTCGCGGTCGCGTGCCTCGCGTTCTCGACGTACGTGCTGGGCCTCACGTCCCCGCTCGCGAAGAACGTGTCGGCGAACGTGGTGGGGCTCGCCCTCGGCACCGCGTTCCGGTACGTCGCCTACCGACGCCTGGTGTTCACCGGGACGCCCCCGCGGTACGAGACCGGCCCGGCCCCCGACGCCGACGCCGACGACGGCACCGACGACGCGCAGAGCCTGTCGCGGACCGACCGCTCTCCCGTCTGAGCGCGCTGCGGGCGGGCGTCAGCGCCGACGGCGCCGCCGTCGTCCCGCGGGCACGGCCGTGCCCATGGGGAGCACGACCCGGGGGTCGAGCCGGCGCGGCACGCCCGCGAGGAACAGCGCGAACACCACGGGTCTGCGCTGCGCGAGCTCGAGCCGCCCGCCGTCGGACGCGGCGAGGTCGCGCGCGAGCGCGAGACCGAGCCCGGTGCCGGCGCCGGACGTGACCTCGCGCTCGAAGATCCGCGGCGCGAGGTCGTCGGGCACCCCGGGGCCCTCGTCCGAGACCTCCGTGACGACGGCCCCGCTCGCGCCGGACGGGCGCGCGCGCACGGTCGTCGTGCCGCCGCCGTGCTTGAGCGAGTTCTCGATGAGGGTCGCGAGCACCTGGGCGAGCGCGCCGGGCGTCGCAAGCACCTGGCAGTGCGCGGGGATGTCGACGACGAGCCGTCGTCCGGCCTTCTCGAAGGTCGGCAGCCACTCCTCCTCCTGCTGGCGCACGACGTCGAGCAGGTCCACGGCCTCCGTCGTCCCGCCCTGAGAGCGCCGCGAGGCGGCGAGGAGGTCGTCGACGACCCCGACGAGCCGCTCCACCTGCTCGAGCGAGATCCGCGCCTCCTCCTGGACCGCGGGGTCGCCGGACGCGAGGGAGATCTCCTCCAGGCGCATGCTGAGCGCGGTGAGGGGCGTGCGGAGCTGGTGGGAGGCGTCGGCGGCGAACTGGCGCTCGGCGGCGAGCCGGCCGGCGAGGCGGTCGGAGCTGCGCGCGAGCTCGGCCGCCACGAGGTCGATCTCCTCGACGCCGGAGGGCTCGACGCGTGGCCGCACCTGTCCGGACCCGAGCTGCTCGGCCGACGCGGCGAGGTAGACGAGCGGCGCGGAGAGGCGGTTCGCCTGCCACACGGCCATGCCGATCCCGGCGGCGAACGCGACGACGGACGCCGCCACGACGAGGATGACGACCTGCGCGGCGGTCCAGTAGGCGGCCCAGTAAGAGACCGACATGTCCACGATCGCGCCCGTCTCGGACGTCGCCACCTTGCGGATCTCGCGGCCGGTCACGTCCTCGCCGGAGCGCAGCACCGTCCCGTCGGGCAGCTGGACGTAGACGGAGGCCGCGATGTCGGCGCCGGAGGACTGGACGGCGTCCTCGATGATGACGTCGGGGATCTCCTCGTCGGCCGCGAGCCGGCGGTCGATGCGCGTGGCGAGACGGTCGGCGCGCGCCTGCACCTCGTCGGCCTCGCCCTGCAGGACGAGCTGCGCCCCGAAGAAGGCGAGCGGGAACCCCAGCAGGATGACGGCGACGGCGACCGCCGCCACCGTCGCCTGCAGCATCCGCCGGCGCACGCTGCTTCTCGCCCCTCTCGACCCGGGCAGGTCAGCTCTCGCCGGTCTCGAACCGGAAGCCCAGCCCGCGGACCGTCGAGATGTAGCGCGGCGCGTTCGCGTCGTCGCCGAGCTTGCGGCGCAGCCACGACACGTGCATGTCGAGCGTCTTCGTCGAGCCGACGGGCTCGGACCCCCACACGTCGCGCATGAGCGCGTCGCGCACGACGACCGACCCGGCGCTCGCCACGAGCACCCGGAGGAGCTCGAACTCCTTCGTCGTCAGGTGCAGCTCGCGCTCGCCCTGGAACGCGCGGTGCGCGGAGACGTCGATGCGGACGTCCTGCGCGCCCAGGTCCTCCTCGTCGCCCGTCTCGCCGTGGCTGCGGCGCAGCAGCGCCCGCACCCGCGCGAGGAGCTCCGCGAGGCGGAACGGCTTGGTCACGTAGTCGTCCGCGCCGGCGTCCAGACCCACGACGAGGTCCACCTCGTCCGCGCGCGCGGTGAGCACGAGGACCGGCGTGGTGAGACCCTTGTGGCGGATCTCGCGCGCGACGTCGAGCCCGTCCATGTCCGGCAGCCCGAGATCGAGCACCACGATGTCCGCGACGTTCGCGGAGTCGATGGCCCCTTGACCAGTCCCTTGGACGACCACGTCGTAACCCTCACGAGTCAGCGCACGTGCCAAAGGTTCGGCAATCGCCGGGTCGTCCTCCGCTAGCAGTACGTGGGTCATTCGCTCATGCTAGGGCATCCGTACGACTTCGGGCCCATCGTGTCGCGGCCCGTCTGCGACCCTGGTCGGACGTCCCCACGACCGTGCCCTGCCTACCCTTGGGCGCATGGGGTGGTACGCACGGCTGGGACAGTGGTCCGACAGGCACCGGTTCGGCGTCGACCTCTCCGCCACGCTCGTCGTCGCGCTCGTGTTCGTCCCCGCGTCGGCCGCGTTCGCACCGAACGCCGGCGCACTCGACGCGAACCTCAGCGGTGGCTGGGGCGCGTTCTGGGCGGTCGCCGTCCTCGCCCCGCTGCCCTGGCGCCGGACGCTGCCCGTGACGTCGGCGGTCGCCGTCTTCGCCGCCGCGCTCGGCCACCTCCTCGCCGGGTACCTGCTCCTCATGCCCGCCGACTTCGCCGTGCTCGTCGCCCTGTACTCGGTCACCGTCCACGGCCCGCGCTGGGCGCACCGCACGGCGATCGTCTCCGCGCTCTTCGGCGCGCTCGTCTTCGGCGTCGCGCTCGGGCTCCAGACGGGCCGTCTCGCCGACCTCGCGATCACCGTCGCCTTCTCCTCGGCGTTCGGCGGCGTGACCTTCCTCGCGGTGTGGGCGTTCGGCCTCGCGCGACGGTCCCGGCGCGAGACCATCGCCGCGCTCGTCGACCGGGCGCAGCGGCTGGAGGTCGAGCGCGACCAGCAGGCGCGGATCGCGACCTCCGCCGAGCGGGCACGCATCGCCCGCGAGATGCACGACATCGTCGCCCACTCCCTGTCCGTGATCATCGCCCAGGCCGACGGCGGCCGGTACGCGGCCTCGGCGGACCCGGCGGCGGCGCAGCGCGCGCTCGCGACCGTGTCCGAGACGGGGCGTACCGCGCTGGCGGACATGCGCCGCCTACTCGGCGTCCTGCGGTCGGACGCCGCCCGTCCGGCCGGTCCGTCGGCCGGTCCACCGGCAGGGACGCCTGGTGCCCCCGCGCTGCCCGCCGGCCCGGTCGGGCACGGCTCACAGGGTGCCGCGGCCCCCGTCGTCGGCGCGTCGACCGTGCCTGCCGCCCTGGAACGCACCCCGCAGCCCGACACGGCCGACATCGAGCAGCTCGTCGCCCAGGTGCGCGACAGCGGGCTGCGGGTCTCGCTCGTGCGGGTCGGGCAGCAGCGCACGCTCCCGCCCGGCGCGGGCCTGACGGTGTACCGGGTGTGCCAGGAAGCGCTGACGAACGTCCTCAAGCACGCGGGCCCGGACCCGACGGTCACGGTCCTGGTCCGGTGGGGCGCGACGTCGCTCGACCTCGAGGTGGAGGACGACGGGCGCGGCGCGTCGGCCGGCGCGACGCAGTCCGAGCCCTCCGGCTTCGGCCTGCTCGGCATGCGTGAGCGCGCCGCGCTCTTCGGCGGCACCGTGAGCGTCGGCCCGCGCCGGGGCGGCGGGTTCCGCGTGCACCTGACTCTCCCCGTCCCGGCGGCGTCGCCCCCTGCGCCGTCGTCGCACCTCGTGCCGCCCCCGCCGCCGCCACCACCGACCCGACCTCTCGCACCGACCGACAGGACACCATGACCGACGCCGCCGCCCTCCCCTCGCACCCGCTCGCCACCGCCGCCCCGGACGACCCCGTCCGCATCGCCCTCGTCGACGACCAGCAGCTCGTGCGGGCGGGTTTCCGGATGGTCATCGACTCCCAGCCGGACCTCGAGGTCGCCGTCGAGGCCGGTGACGGCCTGCAGGCGCTCCGGCTGCTGGCGGACCACGCGGTCGACGTCGTGCTCATGGACGTGCGCATGCCGAACCTCGACGGCCTGCAGACCACCGCACGCCTCACGGCCGCGGCCGCGGACGGCGCGCACGCGCCCAAGGTGATCGTCCTGACGACGTTCGACCTCGACGAGTACGTGCTCGAGGCCATCCGGTCGGGCGCGAGCGGCTTCCTGCTCAAGGACGCACCGCCGGAGGAGATGCTGGCCGCGATCCGCACGGTGCACCGCGGGGACGCCGTCATCGCGCCGTCGTCCACCCGGCGGCTCCTGGAGCACCTCGTCACCGCCCTGCCGGTCGAGCACGTCGCGGACTCGCCCGCGCACGCCGCCGTCGAGGGCCTCACGGAGCGCGAGCGCGAGGTGCTCGTGCTCATGGCGCGGGGACGATCCAACACCGAGATCGCGGCGGAGCTCTTCGTCGCCGAGGCGACGGTCAAGACCCACGTCGGGCGGATCCTCGCCAAGCTCGGCGCGCGCGACCGCGTGCAGGCCGTCGTGACGGCGTACGAGACCGGCCTGGTGCGACCGGGCTCCTGACCCGGCGGCGGGGCACGGCGCCTCACCTGGTCTGATGCCACGGTCCGCAGGCGTACGACCACGGGATGACCCGACGTCGTCGGGGACCACACCGCCGCCGGACGCGGCCGCCCGGGCGTGGTCCGTAGCGTCGTGGACGATCACCCCGGGCACCGCCCGGGGGCACCGACACCGCGACGACGACCAGGAGAAGACGTGGACACGAGCGTGTACCGACCCACCGAGCCCGCACCCGACGGCGGCCCCGGCACCGGGACGGCCGGCCCGCCCGCCGTGCGCGCCCGCGCGCTGCGCAAGACCTACGGCACGGGCGAGGCCGCGGTGCACGCGCTGGACGGCGTGGACGTGGACTTCGCGCGCGGTCACTTCACCGCGATCATGGGGCCCTCCGGATCGGGCAAGTCCACGCTGATGCACCTGCTCGCGGGCCTCGACTCGGCGACGAGCGGGCACGCGTTCATCGGCGACACCGACGTCACGCGCCTGGACGACAACGCGCTGACCCAGCTGCGCCGCGACCGCGTCGGCTTCGTGTTCCAGTCGTTCAACCTCCTGCCGATGTTCACGGCGGAGCAGAACATCACCCTGCCGGTCGAGCTCGCGGGCGGCACCGTCGACAGGGCGTGGCTCGACACGCTCGTGACCACGCTCGGCCTCCAGCAGCGCCTCACGCACCGCCCGAGCGAGCTCTCCGGCGGGCAGCAGCAGCGCGTCGCGATCGCGCGCGCGCTCATCGCCGCCCCGGAGGTCGTCTTCGCCGACGAGCCGACGGGCAACCTCGACTCGCGGTCCGGCGCGGAGGTGCTGAGCTTCCTGCGCCGCAGCGTCCGCGAGCTCGGCCGCACGATCATCATGGTCACGCACGACCCGGGCGCCGCGGCGTACGCGGACCGCGTCGTGCTCATCGCCGACGGGCGCATCGCGGGCGACATCGCCGACCCGACGCCCGAGTCCGTCCTCGCGGGCCTCGACGCGCTCCGCACGCTCGACGTGGCCGACGGCGCGGCGGCGGCCGGTGCGGGCACCGGGGCGGTGCGCGCCTGATGCTCCGCCTCACCCTGGCGCAGATGCGCCGCAGCATCGGCCGTCTCGTGGCGGCCGGCGTCGCGATCGTCATCGGGACGGCCTTCGTCGCGGCGACGCTCATCGCGGGCAACGTCATCACGCAGACCACCAACGACTCGATCGCGGCGCAGTACGCGGACGCCGACCTCGTCGTCTCCGCGCCCGGCGACCTCACCGACGCGGACGTCGAGGCGCTCTCGGGCGTCGACGGCGTCGAGGCGCTCGAGCCGGTCCACCTGACCTACCTCGACCTGCAGAACGGCGCGAGGCGCGTCTTCCAGATGGGCATCCCCACGCCGTCGGACCCGCGCTTCGAGGCGCTCGACGTGGTGGAGGGCTCGCTCCCGAGCTCGACCGGCCAGATCGCACTCCCCGAGGACGTCGCCGAGCGCCTCGGCGTCGCCGTCGGCGACACGGTGACGAGCTCGCGCCCCGTCTGGGACGCCGACGCTCCGGATGGCGGGATGTACGAGGAGGTCCGCGACGAGCTGACGGTCGTCGGGACCACCGACGACCCCTTCGGCGCGTACGCGCAGATGGGCGGGGCCGCGGTCGTCGCGCCCGAGGACCTCGCCACCTGGCAGGAGGCCGAGGCCGGCCCGGACGGCGTGGCCCGCTACTACTCCGCCGCGATGATCGGGCTCGCCCCCGGCACCGACCTGGAGACCGCGCGGACCGCGCTGCTCGCCCAGGCCCCGGACGACGCCCAGGCCGAGACCCCCGACGAGCACGCGCAGGACGTCGCCCGTCAGCTCACGGGCGACCGCGACGTGTTCACGTTCGTCATCCTCGGGTTCGCCGCCGTCGCGCTCCTCGTGGCCGCGCTCGTCATCGCCAACACCTTCCAGGTGCTCGTCGCCCAGCGCACGCGCACCCTCGCCCTCCTGCGCGCCGTCGGCGCGAACAAGCGCCAGCTCGCCCGGTCGGTGCTCACCGAGGCGACCATCCTCGGCGTCGTGTCGTCCGTCGGCGGCATCGTGCTGGGCGGGCTGCTCACGCAGGTCGCCCTCCTCGTCGCCCGCGGCGCCGACCTCGGGGTGCCGGTCCCCGCGACGATCACGGTGACGCCCGCCGTCGTGCTCGTGCCGCTGCTCGTCGGCACGGCGGTGACGGTCGTCGCCTCGCTCGCGCCGGCCCGGGCCGCGACCCGTGTCGCGCCGCTCGAGGCGCTGCGGCCGACGGACGCACCCACCACGGCGCGCGGCGGGGGCCGGTTCCGGCTCGTCGTCTCGTCGCTGCTCACGCTCGGCGGTCTCGCGGTGCTCGCCGGGGGCGTCGCGCTCGGGTACGCGGGCAGCCCGGAGGCGGGCATCCTCGTCGGCGTCGCGGGCGGCGCGCTGTCCTTCGTGGGCATCCTCGTGGGTGCCGTGTTCTGGCTGCCGAAGGTCGTCGGCCTCGTCGGGCGCCTGCTCGCGGGCACCGGGTCGACGGCGCGCCTCGCCACCGCGAACACGCTCCGCAACCCGCGGCGCACCACGGCCACGAGCACGGCCCTGCTCATCGGGGTCACGCTCGTCGCGATGATGTCGACCGGCGCCGCGAGCGCCCGGTCGAGCCTCGACTCGGCGCTCGACGACCAGTACCCGGTCGACGTGCTCGTCGCGACGGACCTCTACGGCGCGTCGGGCGACGCCGTGCCGGACGCGGCGGTGCGCGCCCTGTCCGGGGTCGACGGCGTGGCGCGGATCGTCGAGCTGTCGGGCACGGTCGTCGAGCTGCCGGACGGCGACGTCGTCGACGTGCACGGCGTGCACCCGGACCAGGCGCGCGACGTCGTGCGGTCGCCCGAGGGTCTCGAGCCGTTCGGCGAGGGCACCGTCATGGTCCCGGAGTCCGCCACGGAGTTCTACGGCGTGTCCGACGGCGACCGGATCGCGCTCACCGGCCCGGACGGCGACACCCTCGAGCTCACGGCCCGTGTCGGCGCCGTCGGCGGTGGCTGGCTCATGACCACCGCGGACGTGCAGGCCCTCGACCCGGAGGCGGTCGTGTCCCGGCTGTGGGTGGGGCTCGACGACCCGCAGCAGGCCACCA
Organism: Cellulosimicrobium sp. NPDC057127; assembly: GCF_042670945.1. NCBI lineage: Bacteria > Bacillati > Actinomycetota > Actinomycetes > Micrococcales > Promicromonosporaceae > Cellulosimicrobium > Cellulosimicrobium sp. NPDC057127. The sequence continues at coordinate 37,708 of NZ_JBHUUP010000007.1, read as the reverse complement.
CGGTCGTGCCGGCGCTGCAGGACTCGATCGTCGAGACCGAGGTCCCCGTCGAGGTCGCGGGCGCCGCCGTCGAGCGCGCGATGATGCAGAACGTCATCGACACCGTGCTGGGCGTCATCGTGGGCCTGCTCGCGGTGGCCGTCGTCATCGCCCTGATCGGCGTGGCGAACACGCTGTCCCTGTCCGTCATCGAGCGGCGACGGGAGTCCGCGACGCTCCGCGCGATCGGGCTCAGCCGTCGGCAGCTGCGGTGGATGCTCGCGGTCGAGGGCATGCTCATCGCGGGGGTGGGCGCGCTGCTCGGCATCGTGCTCGGCCTGGTGTACGGGTGGGCCGGGTCGGCCGCCGCCCTGAGCGTCATGGGCGACGTGTCGCTCACCGTGCCGTGGCGCGACGTCGTGCTCGTGCTCGCCGTCGCGCTCGTGGCGGGGCTCGTGGCGTCCGTGGTCCCGGGCCGGACGGCGGCGCGCACCTCTCCCGTGGCGGCGCTCGCCGTGGACTGAGGTCGGCGGCAGCCGGCGGTACCAGCCGCGCCGCGTGCGCCCCTGTGGACGGTCGTCCACAGGGGCGCACGTGCGTGCTGCGCGGGGCGGCGCCGCCACGGCAGGATCGCCGCGTGCCCCCGTCGACCTCCGCCGTCCGCCCCGGCGCGCCGCTGCGCGTCACGCTCCACCCCGCGACCGACGTGCTGCTGGACGCGGGCACCCGGCTGGGCGACCTGCGAGCCGGTCTGGCGGACGTCGCGTGCCGGCCGGAGCTGCTCACCGCGCCGCTGCTGGTCGACGGCGTGCCGGTCGACGACGACCACCGGTGCGGCACGCGGCCGCTCCTGCCGGGCGCGACGGTCTCGACGGCGCAGCGCCGGCGCGGCACGGCGCCCCGGCCGCGGGCGCTCGACGTGCTCGCCGCTTCGTGGCACGTCGCGGTGCTGACGGGCGCGGACGCCGGGCGGCTCGTCCCGCTCGGGGACGCCGCGGGCACGGGCGCGCGGCACGGCGTCGTCGCCGTGGACGGGCTGGAGGTGCGCTGGGCGCGCACGCGGCGCGGCACGGCAGTGCGCGTGCGCGGCCCGCGCGGGTCCCGGCGGGTCCGCGCGGCGGGCGGTCCCGGCAGGGGTGCGCGTCGCGGCCGGCCGCTCGGCCGCCGACGCGGGACGTCGTGGCGCTCGCGCGACGTCGTCGTGCACGGCGGGTCCACGTACGCGCTGCGGCCGGCGCCGCCGCTCGAGCACAGCGCCCGGACCGACGTGGCGCCCGACGACGCCGCCGCGCCCGAGCCGGCGCGACCCTGGTCGGCGCACCTCGCGACGGCGCTCACGCCGGCCGTCGCCTCGCTCGTGCTGGCGGTGACGTTCCGTCAGCCGCTGTACGCGCTGCTCGCGCTGGTCGGCCCGCTCGCGCTCCTCGTCCCCGCTCTCCTGGACGCGCGGCGCCGGCGCGCCGGCCGCGGCACGCCCCGGGCCGCGTCGCACACGCAGCAGGACCGCGACCGCCCGGCGCACGCCGGCGCGCCCGACCCGCTGCTCCCCCGACCCGCGGACGTGCTCACGTGGGCCGTCGTGGCGCACCTCGCGCCCGACGGCGGGGACGGTCCGGTGACCGACGGCTCGGCCCTGCCCGCGCTGCCGGACGGCTGCGTCGCGGTCGTCGGTCCCCGGCCCGCGGCGCTCGCGACCGCGCGTGCGGTGCTCGCCGAGCTGCTCGCCGCAGGCCCGGCGGTCGCGGTGCGGCACTCCCCCGCGGCGGCCGCCGACTGGTCGTGGTGCCGCTGGCTGCCGCGGGCGTCGTCGGCGCCGCGGCTCGACGGGTCCCTCGCGCGCGAGGCCGCGCAGGTCCTCCTCGTCGACGGTGCGACGGCGGACGGCGAGCTCGCGGCCGCGTGGGACCGGCTCGGACCGGCCGGCACGCGGCTCGTGCTCGTCGCACCCGACGCCCGCTCGGTCCCGGCGTGGTGCCGCACGGTCCTGCACGTCGACGGCCGGACGACGGTCCTCGTCCGGGCCGACGGCGCACGCACCACCGGCCCGTACGTCGGCGTGGGCGAGGCGTGGGCGCAGGACCTCGCGCGCCACCTCGCCGCGGCGGACCACCTCGGCCGGCTGGACCCGCCCGCGGCGGCGACCGACGGGTGCGACCCGGCGTCGCGCACGCTGCCCGACGACGTCGCGCTCGGGACGCTCCTCGCCGCCCCCGTTCCCCCGGCGGGCCCCGCCGCGCCCGTGACCCCAGCCTCGGCGGCGCTGGAGGCGCCGGAGCCGCTGGAGACGCCGGCAGCACCGACGGCCCTTGAGGCGTGGCTGGCCGGGCGTTGGGAGGACGCGGCGGCGCGCGACGGCCGCGGTCTGCGCACGCCGGTCGGCGTGGGTGCCGACGGCGCGGTCGTGAGCGTCGACCTGGTCGCCGACGGGCCGCACGTGCTCGTCGCCGGGACGACGGGCTCGGGGAAGTCGGAGCTGCTGCAGACGCTCGTCGCCGGGCTCGCGCTCGGACGGTCGCCGACCGAGGTGACGTTCGCCCTCGTCGACTTCAAGGGTGGCGCGAGCTTCGGGGCGTGCGGACGGCTGCCGCACGTCGTCGGTCAGGTCACGGACCTCGACGCGGGGCTCGCGGGCCGCGCTCTCGCGGGGCTGCGCGCGGAGCTGCACCGCCGTGAACGCGTCCTCGCGGACGCCGGCGCGTCGGGCGTCGACGAGCTGCCGCCCGGGACGCTGCCGCGCCTGGTCGTCGTGATCGACGAGTTCCGTGCCCTCGCGGACGACCTGCCCGACTTCCTCCCGGGCCTGCTGCGCGTCGCGGCGCAGGGCCGGTCGCTGGGCGTGCACCTCGTGCTCGCGACGCAACGCCCGGCCGGAGCGGTGAGCGCCGACGTGCGGGCCAACATCACGCTGCGGCTGGCGCTGCGCGTCGTCGACGTCGCGGACTCGCGCGACGTCGTCGAGTCCCCGCACGCCGCGCTCGTCCCCGCACGCACGCCCGGGCGCCTCGTCCTGCGCTGCGGCTCCACGCCGCCCGTCGCCGTGCAGTGCGCGCGCGCCGGGGCGCCCGTGCCGGCCGGGACGGCGGCGGTGGCGGCGGCCCCGGCCTGGAGCGCTGGCCGGACCGCGGGGCGGGCTCCGGACCGGAGCGGCGAGGGTCCGGATGCCCTGACGGCGTTCGTCGACGCCGCCCGTGCCGTCGCGACCCGTGCGGGGATGCGCACGCCGCCTCCCCCGTGGCTGCCGGCGCTGCCCGAGCAGGTGCGCGCGGCCGACCTCGCACCGTGGTCGGCCGGCGGGTCCCGGCCCGGCGCGCTACCGGTCGGGCTCGGCGACGTGCCCGCGCGGCAGCAGCGCACCGTCGTGCGGTGGGACCCGGCCGACGGCCACCTCGCGGTGCTCGGCCGGGCGCGGGCAGGGCGCACGACGGCGCTGCGCACCCTCGCGCACGCCGCCCTCGCGCGAGGCTGGCACGTGCACGCGATCGGGTCGGGCCTCGGTGACCTCGCGGGCCACCCCGGGGTCGGGACCGTCGTCGACCGTGCGGACGCGCGCCGGACGGCCCGTCTCCTGCGGCTGCTCGCCGGGCACGACGACGGCCAGGCGCGTCCGGGCGGTCCGGCCACGGTCGCGGCCGGGCGCACGCTCGTCCTCGTCGACGACGTGGAGGCCGTGCGCACGTCTCTGTCGGCGCTGGGCGGCGGCGCGGGGGCGGACCTGCTCGCCGACGCGCTCGCGGACTCGCGGGCCGCGTTCGCGCTGGCCGGGTCGGGGCCGACGGTCGCGGGCCTGGCCCCGCTCGTGGGCGTGCGGGCCGTCCTCGCGTCGCGCGACCGGCACGACGACGTGTCGCTCGGCGTCCCGACGGCGCTCGCCGGCCAGGGCGGGCCCGCCGGGCGTGCGGTGTGGCTGGGCCCGGGCGAGCCCGTCGTGTGCCAGCTCGTGCTCCCGGACGACGTGCCGGAGGTCGGCGCGTCCGCCGGTGCCGCGGACGCCGCGCCGGTCCGCCTCGTGGCGATCCCGGACGACGTGCCGCCGGGCGACGAGCCGGGCGGTGGTGGCGCGGCCCTGCTCGGCGTGGGCGGCGACGACGCGCGGCCCGTCGCGCTCGACGTCGGGCGCGGCGTGCTCGTCGTGGGGCCGCCCGGGAGCGGGCGCTCCACCGCGCTCGCCCTGCTGGCCGGCCGCGCGGCGGCGGTGGGGACCCTGCGCGGCGTCCTCGCGCGCGACCCGGCGGTGGCCGACGCCGTGCGGGCGGTGGCGGGCGTCGACGTCCCCGTGGTGTCGCGGTTCGCGCCGACCGACGTGGCAGGGTTCCTCGACGCCGTGGGCGCGACCGGTCCGGGTGGACGGAGGTCCGCGACAGCAGGGCGGCCGGTGGTCGTGGTCGACGACGTCGACCAGCTCGCGCAGCTGTGCGTGCTCGAGGCGGACCGGCTCGCGGCGCTGTGCCGCGACGACGTCGCGCTCGTGGCGTCCGCGACGACCGCGGCGGCGGTCATGGCGATGCGCGGCCCTCTCGCGGAGCTGCGTGCGCTGCGGCGCGGCCTCGTGCTGGGACCGTCGGAGCGCGGGAGCGCGGACGTGTTCGGGCACGACCTGGCCTGGCTCACCGACCCGGGGCGCCCGCGCGCGGGCCGGGGCGTGGTCGTGGACGGTGCGCGACTCACGCCCGTGCAGGTCGCGCGGGTCGGCGGGCCAGGGCGGTGACGGGGCGGTGACGGGGCGGCCGTCGTGCGGACGCGTCAGGCCGTGGGCCGTGCGTCGCGCGTCGTGGCCTCGACGACCGGCCCGAGCATGAGCAGCACGAGCACCGCGACGGCCAGGACGAGCGCGACCACGACCCACGGCGTGACGCCCGCCTGGAGCGAGCTGACGGCGACCACGCCCTGGAGGATCTGCCACGTCGCGACCGGCGAGCGTCCCCAGCGTCGTCCGTGGAGCAGCGCGCGCACCGCCGCGGTGAGCAGCGCCGCGACCCCCAGGGCGAAGACGACGAGGAACAGGCTCACGCCGAGCGACGCCGACCCTCCGGAGAAGAGCTCGACCAGCAGCACGACGGCCCCGACGAGGAGCGCCACGACCTCGAGGCCGACCCCGGCCACGAGGGCGGTCAGCGCGGGAGGGCGTCCGGTGCCGGAAGCCGCCGGGCGGCCGTCCGGGACGGGCTCGGGTGGGGGCACGGAGGCGCTGGCGGGGGGCACGATCAACCAGCCTACGCCGCGACCTGGGGCTTCACACCAGTGTGACGAAGGCCTCACGATTCACCCCGGGGAAACTTTCCCGTAACCACTTGTGCTGGCATTCACGAGGTGTGACGCTGGTTCAAGCATCAATCAATTCCCCCGTTCGAGCCTGGTTCCGCGCGCCCGTCGCGCAGCACCACGACCCGTCACCAGGCTCCATCCTCGTGCCAAGGAGAACATCATGGACTGGCGCCACCGCGCAGCCTGCCTGGACGAAGACCCCGAGCTGTTCTTCCCGATCGGGAACACGGGCCCGGCCCTCCTGCAGATCGAGGAGGCGAAGGCCGTGTGCCGTCGCTGCGACGTCGTCGACACGTGCCTCAAGTGGGCGATCGAGTCCGGCCAGGACGCCGGCGTCTGGGGCGGCCTGTCCGAGGACGAGCGCCGGGCGCTCAAGCGCCGCACCGCGCGCGCACGCCGCGCCGGCTGATCCCCGCGTCCGGGCGGCACCGCCGCTCGTACCCAGACATCACGGAGGGCCTCCACCCGCGGGTGGGGGCCCTCCGCCGTCCGCGCCGGCGTCCGCGTCGGCGTCCGCGTCGGCGTCCGCGTCGGCGAGGCGCCGCCGTCGGTCAGCCGTGCCGCGCGCCGTCGCGCAGGACGAGCTGCAGGACCACCTGCGTGCCGCCGCCGGGCCGCGGCTCCCACGTGATCGTCCCGCCGAGCTCGTTCGTCACGAGCGTCTGCACGATCTGCGTGCCGAGCCCGCTCTTCGCCGCGCGACCGGCGCTGGCCACGTCGCCGTCGGGCATGCCCACGCCGTCGTCCGCGACGACGATGCGCACGGCCGACCCGTCGCGCTCGGCCGCGACCTCGACGGTGCCGGCCTCGCGCTTGGCGAGGCCGTGCTCGACGGCGTTCGTGACGAGCTCGGTGAGCACGAGCGCGAGCGGGGTCGCGTCCTCGGCGGGCACGAGCCCGAACGTGCCGGTGCGCACCGTGCGGACGCTCGTGTCGGCCGACGCGACGTCGGCCGCGAGCCGCAGCGCGCGCCCGACCATGTCGTCGAACTCGACCTCCTCGTCGAGGGTCTGCGACAGGCTCTCGTGCACGAGCGCGATGGTCGCGACGCGCCGCATCGCCTCCTCGAGCGCGGCCCGGGCCTCGGGGACGTCCATGCGCCGGGCCTGCAGCCGCAGGAGCGCGGCGACCGTCTGGAGGTTGTTCTTTACGCGGTGGTGGATCTCGCGGATCGTCGCGTCCTTGGTGATGAGCTCGCGCTCGCGACGACGCAGCTCGGAGACGTCTCGGCACAGCAGCACCGCACCGATGCGCTGCCCCGACTCGGTGAGCGGCAGAGCCCGCAGCGACAGCGCCACCCGGTGCGCCTCGATGTCCGTGCGCCACGGCGCCCGGCCCATGACCACCAGCGGCAGGGACTCGTCGACGGGCGTCTGGTGCTCGACGAGGTCCGCCGTCACCTCGATGAGCGAGCGCCCCACGAGCGGCCCGATGACGCCCAGGCGGTGGAAGCAGCTCAGCGCGTTGGGGCTCGCGTAGAGCACCTCGCCCTCGGAGTTGAGGCGGATGAGGCCGTCGCCCACGCGCGGTGCGCCCCGTCGCGGCCCCGTCGCGGCGTTCGGGAAGGGGAACTCCCCGCGGGAGATCATCGCGACGAGGTCGTCGGCCGCCTCGACGTAGTTGAGCTCCAGGCGGCTGGGCGTGCGGCCGGAGCCCAGGTTCGTCTGCCGGGCGACGACCGCCACCGCGCGCCCCTGGTGCACGACGGGGATTGCCTCCTCGCGCACCGCGTACGCGCCGAACCACCGCGGTTCGCGCGAGCGCTGCGAGCGCACCTCCGCCAGGGCCCGCTCGAGCTGCGGGCGCTGGCCGTCCGGGGCGTACGAGCCCACGATGTCGTCGTAGTGGACGGTGGCACCGGTCGAGGGGCGGCACTGCGAGAGCGCCACGAAGTTGCCGTCCTGGGTGGGCAGCCAGAGCACGAGGTCGGCGAACGCGAGATCGGAGATCACCTGCCAGTCCCCCACGAGCAGGTGGAGCCACTCGTTGTCCGCAGCACTGAGGTCGGCGTGGCGGGAGATGAGGTCACTCATGGCAGACACGCCCCCAGCGTAGAGGGATGCTGCTCGTGAGCGTGCCCGTTAGAGTCCCCGTGAGCGCTCCACGACCGGGGCGCGCCCCCGAGGAGGTCCCGTGCACCTGAGCGTCGAGCTGCGGTTCCCCGCGCCCGTCGAGGCCGTCGGCGCGATGCTCGCGGACGAGTCGTTCGTCCGCTGGCGCGCCGAGCGCTCGGGCGGCCCCGGCGGCGAGGTCGTCCAGGTCGACGTGACCGGCGGCGCGGCGGGCGCCTTCACGGTCGCCGTGCGGCGCACCCTGCCGACCGACCAGATCCCGGCGCACGTGCGGACGCTCGTGGGAGGCGGCCTGGAGATCCGCCAGGCGGAGGCGTGGGAGGCGCAGCAGGAGGAGGAGCGCCGCGGCACCGTCTCGCTCGAGATCGCAGGTGCTCCCGTGCGCCTGACGGGCACCGTGCGGCTGGCCCCCGACGCCGGTGGCGACGGCGCCGGCACGGTCCAGACCTACGAGGGCGAGGTGCGCGCGTCGGTGCCCCTGTTCGGCGGCGCCATCGAGGAGGCCGCGGCCGACGCCGTGCGCGGCGCGCTCGCCGCGGAGGAGCGCGCCGGCCGCGAGTGGCTGGCCCGCTGAGGCGGCCGGCAGCGATCTCGAACCGGTAACGATTTCTCGGCACGTCGAGCGCCGGCCGCCCTCCCAAACGCCGCTGACCTGCACAGACGCACGAGTGGGAGCGTGACCACGTCCGCGCACGGTCGCGCGTCGCTTGACACCTCGTGACGCCGGGCCCCACCATCTGATCACTTCATGGGAGCGCTACCACTACGACGTGGGAGCGCTGCCACCACCACGACAAGGGAGTCACCGTGCTGAGCAGCACCCGTACGACCCGCCGGTCCCGCCAGGCGATGTCCGCCGCCGCGGGCCTCGCGGCCATCACCCTCGCCCTGACCGCGTGCTCGAGCGGGTCCGGGTCCGACGACGAGACGGCCACGGGGGACGAGAAGATCACCCTCACCGTCGCGACGTTCAACGACTTCGGCTACACCGACGAGCTCCTCGCGCGCTACTCCGAGGAGCACCCGAACGTCGAGGTCAAGCAGACGAAGGCCGCGAAGTCGGAGGACGCCCGCACCAACCTCACGACCAAGCTCGCCGCCGGCGGCGAGGGCCTCGCCGACATCGAGGCGATCGAGGTCGACTGGCTGCCCGAGCTCATGCAGTACCCCGACCTCTTCACCGACCTGACCGACGCCGAGCTCGAGGGCCGCTGGGTCGACTGGAAGGTCCAGCAGGCGACGACGCCCGACGGCAAGGTCATCGGCTACGGCACCGACATCGGCCCGAGCGCGATCTGCTACCGCCAGGACCTCTTCGAGGCGGCCGGCCTGCCGACCGACCCGGCCGAGGTGGCCGAGCTCCTCGGCGGCGAGGACGCGACCTGGGACGACTACTTCGCGGCGGGCGCCACGTTCACCGGGGCGAGCGACGCGGCCTGGTACGACTCCGCGATGTCCATCTCGCAGGCGATGGTGAACCAGATCGACAACGCGTACGAGGAGTCCGACGGCACGGTCAAGGACCTCGCGTCCAACGCCGAGATCAAGGACATCTACGACACGGTCCTCGAGCAGTCGACGACCAACGGCCTGTCCGCCGGTCTCGAGCAGTGGTCCGGCGACTGGGACGCCGCGTTCCAGAACGACGGCTTCGCGACGATGATCTGCCCCGCCTGGATGACCGGTCCGGTCGAGGAGCGCTCCGGCGGCGTCACCGGCTGGAACGTGGCCGACGTGTTCCCCGGCGGCGGTCTGAACTGGGGCGGCTCGTTCCTCACGGTGCCGGCGTCCGGCCCGAACGCCGAGGCCGCCAAGGAGCTCGCCGCGTGGCTGACCGACCCGGCGCAGCAGACCGAGGCGTTCGAGAACGCCGGCACCTTCCCCTCGCAGGTCGAGGCGCAGGAGTCCGAGGCGGTGCAGACGTTCACGAACGAGTTCTTCAACGGCGCCCCGGTCGGCGAGATCTTCGTCAACCGTGCACTCGCGATCGACGGCGCCCCGTTCAAGGGCGCGAACTACTTCGCCGTGCACCAGACGGTGCAGGACGGCATCAAGCGCGTCGACGTCGAGAAGACCGACGACGCCGCGTCCTCCTGGGACAAGACGCTCCAGTCCTACCAGGACCTGGGTCTGTGACCTGACGGGGCCGGGCCGGCGCACCGACGCCGGCCCGGCCCTCGCCGTGCCGCCCCGGCGGCACGGCCTCGTCCACCGCCCCGCGTCGGGCCGTCGGACCTCGACGCGTCGACGCACTCCCAGACCCAGGAACCCACATGGCCGTCCTCACGCCCACCGAGCCCTCGCCGCGGCTCGACGGGCCGACCGAGCGCACGCCGCGCCGCGTCGGCCTCACCCAGCGCCTCGGGCGCTGGGACGTCAAGGTCTCCCCCTACCTGTACATCTCGCCGTTCTTCGTCCTGTTCGCGATCACCGGCCTGTTCCCGCTCGTCTACACCGCGCTGGTGTCGGTGTACGACTGGAACCTGCTCGGGGGCCAGGGCGACTTCGTCGGCCTGCAGAACTACGCGGACGTGCTCGCCCAGCCGACGTTCTGGAAGTCGCTGCGCAACACGCTGTCGATCTTCCTGCTGTCGTCCGTGCCGCAGGTGGTCGTCGCGATCGCCATCGCCGCGCTGCTCGACCAGAACCTGCGCGCCGCCACGTTCTGGCGCATGGGCGTGCTGCTGCCGTACGTCGTCGCACCCGTCGCGGTGTCGATGATCTTCGGTCGCCTCTTCGCCGACCAGTACGGCCTGATCAACGACCTGCTGGGCCTCGTGGGCATCGAGCCGGTGCGCTGGCACGCGGACACGTTCGCGAGCCACGTCGCGATCGCCAGCATGGTGAACTTCCGCTGGACGGGCTACAACGCCCTCATCTTCCTCGCGGCGATGCAGGCGGTGCCGCGCGAGCTCTACGAGGCCGCGATCATCGACGGCGCGGGCCGCGTGCGGCAGTTCTTCTCCGTCACGGTCCCCCAGATCCGCGCGACCATCATCTTCGTCGTCATCACGTCCACGATCGGCGGCCTGCAGATCTTCGACGAGCCGCGCATGTTCGACGCGCAGGGCCTCGGGGGCGCCGACCGGCAGTGGATGACGACCGTCCTCTACCTCTACGACGTCGCGTGGGGCAACCAGAAGAACTTCGGTCGCGCGGCGGCCGTCGCCTGGCTGCTGTTCCTGCTCATCCTCGCGATCGGCATGGTCAACTTCATGATCACCCGGCGGATCTCGACGTCGTCGACCCAGCCCGGCGCCCAGCGCCGCGCCAGTCGACGCGTGCACGCCGAGCGACGCGCGTCCGCCCAGAAAGCCATGGCGGTCCGGCCGCCCGCCGCGGGCGAGACCGCGGCCGTGCCGATGCCCAGCTCCACCGATCGGAGGAAGCGATGAGCTCCGTCCCCGTCACCGCCCAGACCGCCGGGCCGGGCGCGGCGCGCGCGGCCGCCCGCCGCCGCAGCGCCGGCAAGAACGTGGGCGGCACGCAGCGCCGCCCGCGCTGGGTCACGTACACGATCCTCGGCGTCGCCCTGCTGGTCTCGGTCTTCCCGCTGTACTTCACGCTGATCCTCGGGTCCTCGACGCCCGACGAGATCTCCCGCAGCGCGCTCCCCCAGCTCCTGCCGGACGCGAGCCTGTTCGACCGGTTCGCCGATGTGATGGGCTCGGACGCGATCAACTTCTGGAAGGCCGCGTTCAACTCGGTCGTCATCTCGGTGGTGACCGCCGCGTCGGTGGTGCTCTTCTCGACGCTCGCCGGGTTCTCGTTCGCGAAGCTCCGGTTCCGTGGTCGCGGGCCGCTGCTCGTCTTCGTCATCGCCACGATGGCCGTGCCGACGCAGCTCGGCGTCATCCCGCTGTACATCCTCATGTCGGACATCGGCTGGATCGGCAAGCTGCAGGCGGTGATCGTGCCCGCGCTCGTCACCGCGTTCGGCGTCTTCTGGATGACCCAGTACCTCGGCGAGGCGCTCCCGTACGAGCTCATCGAGGCGGCCCGCGTGGACGGCGCGTCGATGTTCCGGACGTTCTGGTCGATCGCCCTGCCGGCGGCCCGGCCGGCCGCGGCGATGCTGGGGCTGTTCACGTTCGTGCAGCAGTGGACGAACTTCTTCTGGCCGTCCATCGTGCTCAACCAGTCGAACCCGACGCTGCCGCTCGTCGTGCGGTCCCTGCAGTCGAACTACTTCGTCGACTACTCGCTCGTCATGGCCGGGGTCTTCCTCGTGACGCTGCCGCTCATCGTGATCTTCCTGTTCACAGGCCGCCAGCTCGTCGCGGGCATCATGCAGGGCGCCGTCAAGGGCTGAGCGCCCCGACCGGATCCTGCGCCGCCGAGCGGCCGCCCCGGCCCCACCATGCCTCCGCACCACCTCCGAAGGACAATCGACCCATGAGCATCTTCGTCCCGTCCACGCCGCTCGCGCCCAACCCCGAGACCGCCACCGGTCGCGTGGAGATGCCGCGGGACTTCCTCTGGGGCGCCGCCACCGCGGCGTTCCAGATCGAGGGCGCGGGACACACCGACGGCCGTACGGACTCCATCTGGGACACGTTCTGCCGCGTCCCGGGCGCGGTCGTGAACGGCGACGACGGCATGGTCGCGTGCGACCACTACCACCGGTACCGCGAGGACGTGGCGCTGATGCGCGAGCTCGGTCTCGGCGCGTACCGCTTCTCGACCTCGTGGGCACGCGTGCGTCCCGACGGCGGCGCGGTGAACGCGGCGGGCGTCGCGTTCTACGACCGCCTCGTCGACGAGCTGCTCGAGGCGCAGATCCTCCCGTGGCTCACGCTCTACCACTGGGACCTCCCCCAGGCGATCGAGGAGCGGGGCGGCTGGACCGACCGGGACACCGCGTACCGGTTCGCCGAGTACGCGGTGACGATGCACGAGGCGCTCGGTGACCGCGTGGGCGTGTGGACCACGCTCAACGAGCCCTGGTGCTCGGCGTTCCTCGGCTACACGGCGGGCGTGCACGCGCCGGGGCGGCAGTCGCGCGAGGACGGCCTCGCGGCCGCGCACCACCTGCTGCTCGGGCACGGCCTCGCCGTGCAGGCGCTGCGCGAGCGGGCGCCCGAGGCGAACCTGGGCATCACGCTGAACTTCACGGTCTCCGACCCGGTCGACCCCGCCGACCCGGCCGACGTCGACGCCGCCCGCCGCATCGACGGCCAGTTCAACCGGATCTTCCTCGGTCCGCTGTTCCACGGCGCGTACCCGCAGGACGTGCTCGAGGACGTCGCGCCGTACGGCCTGCTCGACCACGTGCGCGACGGCGACCTCGAGATCGTCTCGACCCCGATCGACACGCTCGGCGTGAACTACTACAACGGCGGCGCCGTGGCGGGCCGCCCGCTCGAGCCGGGCGCCGAGGGCACCGACGGCGGCACGCGCCCCGAGGGCGTGCGCGACGGCGACGGCGGGCAGGCCCCCGTGCGCGCGACGTCGTCCCCGTACCCGGCGGCCGACGACGCCCACGGCCGCTCCCGCGGCCTGCCCACCACGGACATGGGCTGGGAGGTCCAGCCCGAGGGGCTGACGCGATTGCTCACGCGCCTGCAGGAGGAGTACACGGGGCCGCGCGGCGTGGCGATGTACGTCACGGAGAACGGAGCCGCCTACCCCGACGAGGTGTCCGCGGACGGGTCGGTGGACGACCAGGACCGGCTCGCGTTCCTCGACGCGCACCTGCGTGCGACGCGCGACGCGATCGACGCGGGCGCGGACGTGCGCGGCTACTTCGCCTGGTCGCTCATGGACAACTTCGAGTGGGCGCTCGGGTACACGAAGCGGTTCGGCCTCGTCCGGGTGGACTACGCGACGCAGGAGCGCACCGTGAAGTCGAGCGGGCGCTGGTACGCGCAGGTGGTCCGCGACAACGCGGTGCCCGCCCGCGACGGCGCGGCGGACGACACCGCGCGCTGATGAGCACCGCGACGCCGCCGGCCCCCGTCCCCGCCGCGCCCGCGGTCGCCGGGACGCGGGCCGGGGCGGGCGCGCGGGATACTGGTCGGATGACCCCTGCGAGCACAGCCCCGACGCTGGACGAGGTGGCCCAGGCGGCGGGCGTGTCCCGCTCGACCGCGTCCCGCGCGATCAACGGGGGCCTGCGTGTCTCGCCCGAGGCGCAGGCCGCGGTGGACGCGGCCGTCGCACAGCTCGGCTACACGCCCAACCGCGCGGCGCGCTCGCTCGTCACGCGGCGCACCGACTCCATCGCCCTCGTGGTGCCGGAGCCGGACGAGCGCATCCTCACGGACCCGTTCCTCGCCGGGACGATGCGCGGGGTCAGCGCGGCGCTCGTCGGCACCGACCTCCAGCTGGTGCTGCTGTTCGCGCGCCCGGACGAAAAGCCCGGGCGCATCGTGCGCTACCTGCGCAGCGGGCACGTCGACGGGGCCATCGTCGCCTCCCACCACCGCGACGACGAGCTCGAGGACGCGCTGCTCGCCACGCGGCTGCCCGCCGTGTTCGTCGGGCGCCCGTTCCACCCGACGCCGGACCTGCTCTACGTCGACGTGGACAACGTCGAGGGCGGGCGCCTCGCCGCGCGCCGGCTCGTCGAGGCGGGGTGCCGGCGGGTCGCGACGGTCGCCGGGCCGCAGGACATGACGGCGGGCGTCGACCGGCTCACCGGCTGGCGTGAGGTGCTGCGCGACGCGGGCCTGCCCGACGACGCGGTCGCCGTCGGCGACTTCGCCGTCGCGGGCGGTGCCGCGGCCATGGAGACGATCCTCGCCGAGCACCCGGACGTGGACGGGTTGTTCGCGGCGTCCGACCTCATGGCCGAGGGCGCGATGCGCGTCCTCGCCCGGCACGGTCGCACCGTGCCGGGCGACGTGGCCGTCGTCGGGTTCGACGACCTCGCGACCGCCGCGACCACGTCTCCCCCGCTCACGACCGTCCGCAACCCGATGGTCGAGATGGTGCGCGACGCGACCGACATGCTGCTCGACCTCGTCGCGCACGGCGGCGGCGACGTCTCCTCCCGCGTGCTCGCGCCCGAGCTCGTCGAGCGCGCCTCCGTCTGAACCGCCGCCTCAGCGGCGCACGTGGCCGTACCGGTGCGTCGTGCGGCTGACCGCCTGCTCGTGCAGGACGGTGAGCAGCTCGCGGCGCCCGCTCGCGACGACCTCGTGGTCGAGCACCGTGACGTCCCCGACCCGCTCGGCGGCGGCCTCGCGCAGCCCGGGGGCCGAGCCGACCACCCGTACCCTGCCGCGCACGCGACCGTCGCGCACGCGCGCGGCCAGCTCGGCGTCGTCCACGACCTCGGGGCCCCCGTCGCCGGAACCGGCGACCGAGCGCAGCCCGGTCGGCGCGCCCGGCGCGGGCAGGACGACGACCGGCACCCCGGCGGTGCGGGCGGCGTGCAGGACGCGCTCCACCTCGACGGGCCGCGCGTCGACACCCGCGCGAACCGTGAGCAGGTCCACCGGCCGGTAGCGGAACACGTTCGACTCCGCCTGCAGGCCGGACAGGTCGTGCTCACGCACGAGCTCCCGCTCCCACCAGCGCGCGTCGTCGGCGCGCGCCCAGGCGAGCCACTCGGCGGGCGCGGCGTCGCGCGCGGGCGGGAGGCCGGGGCCGTCACCGGCGCCGTCCTCGTCCGCGCCGGTCGCCACGTCGTCGTGCCACCGCCCGAGCTGGGCGACGTAGTTCGGGCCACCGGCCTTGGCGCCCGGGCCGACGACGGACTGCTTCCAGCCGCCGAACGACTGCCGCTGCACGATCGCGCCGGTGATGTGGCGGTTGACGTACGCGTTGCCGACCTGGACGGCGTCGAGCCAGCGCGCGACCTCGTCGTCGTCGAGGCTGTGGATGCCGCCCGTGAGGCCGAACGGCACGGCGTTCTGCAGCGCGATCGCCTCGTCGAGCGTCGCCGCGGTCATGATCCCGAGGACCGGGCCGAAGTACTCGGTGAGGTGGAACGCGGAGCCGGGCCGCACGCCCTCCTTGAGACCTGGGGTCCACAGGCGTCCGGTGCCGCCCGGCCCCGCCTCGGCGTCGGCGTCGAGGCAGCGCGGCTCGACGAGCCACGACTCGCCCTCCTCGAGCGTGGTGAGCGCGCGCAGGAGCTTGCCCGCCGCCGGCTCCGTGAGCGGCCCCATCGTGGTCGACAGGTCGGTGGCCGGGCCGACGGCGAGCGAGCGCACCGCGTCGACGAGCTGGCGCCGCACGCGCCTCCCGGTCTCCGTGCGCGGGTCGCCCGCCGAGCCGACGAGGATCAGCAGCGACGCCGCGGAGCACTTCTGCCCGGCGTGCCCGAAGGCCGAGCGCACGGCGTCCGCGACCGCCAGGTCGAGGTCGGCCGACGGCGTCACCACGAGCGCGTTCTTGCCCGACGTCTCGGCGAGCACCGGGCGCTCCGGACGCCAGCGCGCGAACAGCTGCGCCGTCTCGATCGAGCCGGTGAGCACCACGCGCGCGACACCCTCGTGCGTGACGAGGTGCTGCCCGCGGTCGTCGTCGGGGACGCGCACGTACTGCACGACGTCGGTGACCTCCACCCCGGCGTCCGCGAGCGGCCGCAGTCCCTCGGGGTCCGCCGCGGCCGCGTCGCGCAGCCCGGCGTGGACCGCGTCGACCGCGACCTCGAGACACCGCGGCGTCGGGGGCGCGGGCTTGGCGATCACGGCCGAGCCCGCCGCGAGCGCCGCGAGCACCCCGCCGACGGGGATCGCGACGGGGAAGTTCCACGGGGGCGTGACGAGCGTGACGCCGTCGGGCTCGAACCGGGCGCCCGGGACGGCACCGGGCTCGAGTTCGTCGGCGCGGTCGGCGTAGTAGCGCGCGAAGTCGACCGCCTCGCTGACCTCGGGGTCGGCCTCGGCGACGGTCTTCCCGGGCTCGTGCACCATGGCCGCGACGAGGTCCGTGCGGGCCTCCTCGAGCCGGCGGGCGACGGCCCGCAGCACCCGGCCGCGCGCGGACGGCGCGACCCGCGCCCAGGCGGCGGTGGCGCGCCCGGCGCGGGCGACGACGTCGTCGACCTCCGCGGTCGAGGCGAGCTCGGGGGTGCGGACGGGCACGTACCCGCTGTCCGGGCCGCCGGTCACGCGCCGGGCCCAGGCGCGGTGCGCGGCGACCGCCGGGTCGGTGTCGGCGGCGTTGGCGAACCCCGGCCTGTGCGCCACGTGGGCCGGGTCCTGCCCGGCGACCCCGGGTTCGGCAGCCGCCGGTGCGGCGGCGTCGGCCGCGAGGTCGGCCCGTGCCCGACGCCGCGGCGTCACGTCGTCCTCGGCGTACCGGGTCCCGTGGCGCACAGAGTCACGGAAGGCGTCCTCCTGGCGCTGCATCGCGGTGCGGCCGTCGCCGGCGAACATGGCGTGCAGGAAGTTCTGCTCGGCGGCGTTCTCCTCGAGACGGCGCACGAGGTAGGAGATCGCGACGTCGAAGTCCTCGTCGCGCACGACGGGCGTGTAGAGCACGACGCGTCCGCCGCGCCCGGCGTGCGGGCCGTCGGTCGCGAGGTCGCGGCGTACCTCGTCGCGCACGGCACGGGCCTCGCCCGGGGCCATGCCCTGGAGCATCTCGACGTCGAGCGCGTGGCTCACCCCGCGGGCGCGGCCGAGGAGCACGGCGAGCGCCACGTGGAACAGGTTGTGGCTCGCGACGCCGATGCGCACGGCGTCGGTGCGGGGGGCGCGCAGGGCGTGGTCGAGCAGACGCACGTAGTTGGCGTCGACGTCGGGCTTGCTCGGGTACGGCGCCTGCTGCCACCCGTGCAGCTCCGCGTCGACGGCCTCCATGGCGAGGTTGGCGCCCTTGACGAGCCGGACCTTGACGGGCGCCCCGCCGGCGGCGACGCGCTCGGTCGCGAACGCGGTGAGGTCGTCGAGCGCGCCGAGCGCGTCCGGGAGGTAGGCCTGGAGCACGATGCCGGCCTCGAGGTCGCGGAGCTCGTCGTGCGCGAGGACGGCCCGGAACACCTCGGTCGTCAGGGCGAGGTCGCGGTACTCCTCCATGTCGAGGTTGAGGAACACCCCGTGGTCGCGCGCGGCCCGGTACAGCGGCAGGAGGCGCTCCACGACGCGGTCGCGCGAACCCTCGAGGTCCCACGTGACGAGCTGAGACGCGACCGACGACACCTTGACGGACACGTAGTCGACGTCGGGTCGCCGGACGAGCGCGATCGTGCGCTCGAGGCGGGCGTGGGCCTCCTCCTCGCCGAGCACGGCCTCGCCGAGGAGGTTGACGTTCAGCGCGTAGCCCTCGGCCCGGGTGCGCGCGAGGTGCGCGCCGAGGCCGGGCCCGGCGTCGGCGACGAGGTGGCCGACGAGCTGGCGCAGCCGCACCCGCGCGGCCGGGACGACGACGCGCGGCAGCACCGGCGCCACGCCCGCGCCGACGCGCAGGAGGGTGCGGTCGACCGGCCCGAGGAACGAGCCGGCGCTGCCCGCGAGGTCGCCGAGCCGCGCGAGCGCGCCCGCGGCGACGTGCACGTCGTGGGGGCGCGCGACGTCGTCGACGAAACGGACCGCGAGCTCGAGCCCGGCGGGGTCGGAGACGAGGGCGCCCAGACGCTCGGCGGTCCGGCGCTCGCGGGACCGGGCGCGCGCGCCGTCCACGCCCTCGGTCGCCGTCAGCCAGCGGCGGGCGAGGTCGACGGCCTCGTCGACGAGGGCCGCGTCGAGGGGGGCCGCGTCGAGGGGGGCCGAGGGGACGGGGTGCGTCTCGGGGGCGGCGGCTCCGGGGGTGGGGAGAGGCCGCACGGTGGCGTCGTCGCTCATCCCTCCAGCGTGCCTCGCCGCGCGCTCCGTGTCTTGTACGATCCGGGACGACATGGCAGCCGTTCGCGACAACTCGTGGCCCGAGGGTGAGGCGCTGCTCGCGGCGCTGAGCCCCGCGATGGTCGCGCTGATGGACGAGCTGCCCGGCACGATGTTCTGCGCGAAGGACGTCACCGGCCGGTACGTGGCCGTCAACCCGGTGTTCGTCGCCCGCACCACCGAGCGGTCGCGCCGCGCCGTGGTCGGGCGGCGCGCGGGCGACCTGTTCGTCCCCCAGCTCGCGGAGCGCTACGAGCAGCAGGACGCGGAGGTGCTGCGCACGGGCCGGCCGCTGCGCGGGGAGCTCGAGCGAATCCGCCGCCTCGGCGGCACCGCCGGGTGGTTCCTCACCGCGAAGCTGCCCGTGCGCGACGACGACGGTCGCCTCCTCGGCCTGGTCTCCGTGTCGCACGACCTGCGGGCGGGCGAGGCCGACGACGCGACGATGGCCTCGGTGGCGGCGCTCGTGGCCGCGGTCGAGGAGGACCCCGCGGCGCGGTGGACGACCGAGCGCCTCGCGCAGGTCGCGGGCTGCGCGGCCGCGACGGTCGACCGCCGCGTGCGCCGCGTCTACGGCGTCACGCCACGCCAGCTCGTCCTGCGCACGCGCGTCGACCGCGCGACCCGGCTGCTCGCGGCGGGCGAGGGCACGCTCGCGCACGTGGCGGCGGCGTCCGGGTTCTACGACCAGCCGTCGCTCACGCGCACGTTCGCGCGCCTGACGGGCGAGACCCCCGCCCAGTACCGCCGCCGCGCCGCGCGCTGAGCCGGTCGCCGTCGGCCACCTCGGTGCGCCGCCGCCGCCGGTCGGACGAACCCCGGGTTGCACGCCGCCGCCCGCCGCCGAACCCCGGGTTGCGCGCCACGCCGACCGGAATCTGCCGCACGACCCGGGGTTCGGCCACCGGCGGCGACGGGTCACCGGTGGCGAGGGACGGCGTCGGGCACGAAGACTGGTACCCATGACCACAGGACCCGACACCTCAGGAACCGGCGCCTCCGCCATCCCCACGGCCACTCTCCCCGGCGGGGCGATCCCGCTGCTCGGCATCGGCACGTGGCAGTCGGAGGGCGACGACTGCTACCGCGCGGTGCGCCACGCGCTCGACGTCGGCTACCGCCACGTCGACACCGCGACCGGCTACGGCAACGAGACGCAGGTGGGGCGCGCCCTCGCCGACTCGTCCGTCGACCGCGACGACGTGTTCGTCACCACGAAGCTGCCGCCGGACGCGGCGGGCAAGGAGCGCGAGACCCTCGAGGCGTCGCTGCGCGACCTCGGGACCGACCACGTCGACCTCTGGCTCATCCACTGGCCGCCGTCCGGCGAGGCGTCCCCGTGGGTGTGGGAGCGGTTCGTCGAGCTGCGCGACGAGGGCAAGGTGCGCTCCATCGGGGTGAGCAACTACTCCGTCGAGCAGGTCGACATCCTCTCCGAGCAGGTCGGCGAGACGCCCGCGGTGGACCAGATCCCGTGGAGCCCCGCGGACTACGACGCGAAGGTCGCGTCCGAGCTGGCGAAGCGCGGGGTGCTGCTCGAGGGGTACAGCCCGTTCAAGCGCACGGACCTCGACGCGCCCGTGCTCGCCGATGTCGCGTCCGCGCACGGCGTGACGCCGACCCAGGTGGTGCTGCGCTGGCACCTCGACCACGGCTTCGTCGTCATCCCGAAGTCCGTGACGCCCGCCCGCATCGAGGAGAACTTCCGCGTCACCGGCTTCTCCCTCACCGAGGACGAGCGCACCGCGGTCGACGGCCTCGCGGGCTGAGACCCGGACAGGTCCTCGACGGCCCGCGGGGCGGCGCGACGGCGTGCCCCGCGCGCCGCGGTACGTTGAGTCCCGGGCGCGGCACACCCTCGCCGCGCCCGGGACCACCTCGGACCGGAGGACCAGTGACGACGACGTCAGCACCCCAGACGACCCCCCAGACGACCCCGCGGACAGCGCACGGGACGATGACCGTCGGGCCCGAGCCCGCGCTCGGCTCGCCGCTCGCCACCGCGCACAGCCAGCTCGCGGGCGCGGTCCAGTTCCTCGGCTACGACGACGGCCTGCACCGGATGCTCGCGACACCGCGGCGCGAGGTGCACGTCGCCGTCCCGCTGCGCCGCGACGACGGCTGCACCGTCCTGTTCCACGGCTACCGCGTGCAGCACAACGTCTCACGCGGTCCCGGCAAGGGCGGGCTGCGCTACGCCCCCTCGGTCGACATCGACGAGGTCCGCGCGCTCGCGATGTGGATGACGTGGAAGTGCGCCGTCGTCGACCTGCCGTACGGCGGCGCCAAGGGCGGCGTCACGATCGACCCGCGTGAGCACACCGACTCCGAGCTCGAGCGCGTCACGCGCCGCTACACCTCGGAGATCATGCCGGTCGTCGGGCCGGAGCGGGACATCATGGCCCCCGACATGGGCACCGACGAGCGCACCATGGCGTGGGTCATGGACACCTACTCGGTCAACCAGGGCTACACGATCCCGGCGGTGGTCACGGGCAAGCCGATCACCGTGGGCGGCTCGCTCGGGCGCACGACCGCGACGTCGGCCGGCGTCGTGCACGTCACCGGCGCCGCGCTCGCCGAGACGGGCGCGGACCTCGCGGAGGTCACCGTCGCGATCCAGGGCTTCGGCAAGGTCGGCGCGCACGCGGCGGCGATCTTCGCGGCTCGCGGGGCGCGCGTGGTCGCCGTCTCCGACCAGTTCGGCGGGGTTCACGACCCCGACGGGCTCGACGTGCGCGGCCTGCTGGAGCACGCGGAGCGCACCGGGAGCGTCGTCGGCTTCGAACGGGCCGAGCCGCTGGCGAACGACGACCTCCTCGCGCTCGACGTCGACGTGCTCGTCCCCGCGGCGGTCGGCGGCGTGCTTGACGGCGAGTCGGCCGCGAGGGTGCGCGCTCGGTGGGTCGTCGAGGGCGCGAACGGCCCGACGACCGCCGACGGCGACCGCGTCCTGGCGGAGCGCGGCGTCACCGTGGTGCCGGACGTGCTCGCCAACGCCGGCGGCGTCGTCGTGTCCTACTTCGAGTGGGTGCAGGCGAACCAGGCGTACTGGTGGACGGCGCAGGAGATCGGCGAGAAGCTCGAGCACCGCATGCAGCACGCGTACGACGAGGTGTCGACCCTCGCGCGGCGCGAGGGTCTCAGCCTGCGCGACGCGGCGCTCGTCATCGGGGTGCAGCGCGTCGCCGAGGCCCACCAGATCCGGGGCCTGTATCCCTGACCTCCACCCCTGACCTCGTTCCCGGCCGCGCGAGCGTCCGCGTTCGCGGTCACCCTGGGGGCATGACGAAGGACGTGCACGACGACGCGGACGACATCCGGCACGAGTTCTCCGAGGCCGTCACCATGACGGCCTCGGAGCTCGAGTCGTGGCTCGAGACCGACGAGTCGCGGTCGGTGGGGCAGAAGTCGTCGGACGGGTCGGAGAGCACCGGCCACGCGTCGGGCCGGCGCATCGTCGAGCTGCTGCGCACCAAGAAGGACGACCTGGGCGAGGCCGACCTGGAGCACATGCGCAAGGTCGTCGGCTACGTCGCCCGGCACTCCGCGCAGCGGCCCGACGGCGACGTGCGCGACACCCCGTGGCGGTACTCGCTCATGAACTGGGGCCACGACCCGCTCGCGAAGAGCTGAGCCGCGCGGGCGGCCCCGGCTCGGGGTCGACCGCGCACGCTCAGGCGCGGCGACGCAGGACGGCGACGAGCCCGGCGCCGAGCGCCACCGCGGACGCCACCGCGGCCGTCCACGCGACCGTCGTGTCCACGAGCGGGCCGGCAAAGCGTCCCACCGCGACCCAGGCGAGCCCCCACGACATGGCGAGCGCGATGCCGAGGGCGACGGCGCGGCGCCGGCCCGCGAACGCGGCCCACGCGACGGACAGCGCGGCGGCCAGCACCACGACGACGACGCCCCAGGCGGTCGCGCCGAGACCGAGCCCGCCGACGCCCGCGTCGGCGAGCACCGCGGCGACGTTGGCGAGCGTCGCGACGCTCACCCAGCCCGTGTACAGCCCGATCGTGCCGTCGAGCACGACCGCCTGGGCCGTGCTGTCGGGTGCCGAGCGCAGGAGGCGCACGACCAGGACCGCGAGCACGGCGAGCAGGGCCGCGATCACGACGACGCTCGCCACGAGCCACCCGGCCTGCACGACGCCGATCCACGCGGCGTTGAGCACCATCGACGCGAGCACCCACCACGCCGTGAGGCGCAGCCGGGGGGTCGCGGTGTGCCGCGGCAGCACCTGGTACACCGCGAACGCGAACAGCCCGAGGTAGATGACCGACCAGATGCGGAACGCCGGGTTGTCCGGGGCGACCGGGGTCGCCGTCGCCGACAGCGCTCCCCCGGCGGTCTGCTCGACGGACGTGCCGCCGAACGCGCCCGCGCCGTACGCGGCGGCGCCCGCGGCGACGAGCGAGCCGACGAGGACCACGACCTGCCGGACGCGGTCTGCCGACGTCGGCGGGACGGTCAGGGACGAGGAGGCGGCAGCGGTCGTCATGTCTCCACGATGACATCGCTCAGCAGGCTGAGCATCTGGAGAGCATGGTTGCGGCGAGAGACTGCTCGGGTGAACGTGGACGACGGTGCACGGACGGTGCTGGTGCACCGCTCCCGGCGCCGATATGCTCCGGCGCCGAACCGCCGCGCAGGTGCGGCGCACCGTGAAAGGCACACCCGTGACCACGACCTTGCGCGCCGCGCTGTCGGTCCTCCTCCTCGGCGGCTTCTACGTCCTCGCCCTCGGTGCCGTCGTCGGTCTCGGTGCCGCGACCGTCTGGGCCTTCTCCGAGCAGAGCGGCGGCCGCGCCGTACAGTTCGGTTTCTTCACCGTCGTCGTCGCGATCGGCATCGTCGTCGCCCTGTGGCGCGTCGCCCGCGCCGAGAATCACGCGCCGTCGGGCGTGCTGATCGGCCAGCAGGACGCCCCCGAGCTCTGGGAGACGGTCCACGAGCTCGCACAGGTCGCCGACACCCGCGTCCCCGACGAGATCCGCCTCGTCGCGGACGTGAACGCGGCCGTGAGCGAGGACACCCGGCTTCTCGGGCTGGTCGGCGGCACGCGCCGACTCTTCCTCGGGGTCCCGCTCGTGCAAGGGCTGTCCGTCGCCCAGCTCCGGTCGGTGCTCGCGCACGAGCTCGGCCACTATTCGCGGGCGCACACCCGTCTGGGGCCGCTCACCTACCGGGGACGCGAGGCGATGGTCGCCACCGTGGCACAGCTTCAGGGCAACGTCGTGGGCTGGCTGCTCAAGCAGTACGCGAAGCTCTACCTGCTCGTGTCCGCGGCTGTGAACCGCCGCCAGGAGCTCGAGGCGGACGAGCTGTCCGTCCGAGCCGCCGGGCGTGCGACCGCGCAGTCCGCGCTGCGCGAGCTGCCCGCGCTCGACGCCGCCTGGGGCTTCTACACGTCCCAGTACGTCGCTCTGGGCTGGGACCACGGCGTCGCCCCCGCACCCCCGGACGTCTTCGCCGGCTTCGGCCACCTGCTCCGTGGGCGCGCCCAGGACCTGGCGGAGATCCGTGCCGGGTCACCGCCCGCCGAGCAGTCGCGCTGGGACAGCCACCCGTCCATCGCGGCACGCGTCGCCGCGATGGACGGCATGTCCGAGGACGCGTCCTCCACCGACGACCGCCCCGCCACCGACCTCCTCCCCGGTTTCCCGGCGCACGCCGCCCGCGTGGCGGAGGAACAGGTCGACTACGGGACGCGTGCGCAGCTCGGCTGGGACGCGCTCGTCGCGAGGGCGATGCCGCAGCACGACCAGCGAGTGGCCGACACGCTCTACCGAGCCGCGGGTCGTGCTGCTGGGACAGCACGCGGCGACCTCGCGACCGTCCTGCAGCTCGTCGAGTCGGGTCGTCTGGACTCCGTCCGGCGTGATCTCGTGCCGAACCTCTCGCTCGGCGAGGCGCACGAGGAGCTCGTCGGGTTCACCGCGGCGGCGCTGCGCGCTGCCGCGACGGCGTCGGGAGCGGCCACGTGGCGCGTGTCGTGGACCGGACCGTCCGAGCTCGTCGGGCGGGACGGCACGGAGCTCGACCTCGAGCCGCTCGCACGCCTCGCGCTCGACCCCACCACCGTCTCGGAGGTCCGAGCACACCTCGCCCACCTGGGCATCGACGTCGCAACCGCCACCCAGGTCGCCGCGGAGGCGTCCGCCCACGGCGGGGAGGTCGTCGGCGGACTCGCGAACGTCAAGGTCGACGGCGTGCCCCACGACGTGGTCGTGCTCGACATCGGACTCGTCCTCGCGCCCTGCCCGAAGAAGACCGAGGGCGGCAAGGCGCGGCTCGCGCGGCTCGTGCAGTCGGCTCCGATCGACCAGCTCGCCCGGACGCACGGCTTCGTCGCGTACGAGCAGATCGCCTCGGTGGCGGTCCACAAGGTCAGCCCGGCGCGCGTCGAGCTCACGCTGCACGACGGGACGACCCTGACGCTCCACGCGACGTGGTCGGCCGAACGGCTCACCAAGGACAGCGACCAGGTGCTCGTCGCCCACGTGGCGCCGTACGTGCGCGACGAGGACCCCGACGCGGTCCCCGCGCGATGAGCCCGGGCGGCCGCCGGCTCAGGCGACGGGCTGGCGGTCCGCCCAGGCGGTCAGGCTCGTGCGCGGCCCGGTGAAGAACGGGATCTCCTCACGCACGTGGCGGCGCGCCTCGGTGTTCCGCAGCTCGCGCATGAGGTCGACGATGCGGTGCAGCTCGTCGGCCTCGAACGCGAGGATCCACTCGTAGTCGCCGAGGGCGAACGACGAGACCGTGTTCGCGCGCACGTCGGGGTAGTCCTTCGCGGCGAGGCCGTGGTCGCGCAGCATCGTGCGGCGCTCGGCGTCCGGCAGCAGGTACCACTCGTAGGACCGCACGAACGGGTAGACGCACAGGTAGCCGCGCGGGTCCTCCCCCGCGAGGAACGCGGGCACGTGGCCGCGGTTGAACTCCGCGGGACGGTGCAGCGCCGCGTTGGACCACACGGGCTCGAGATGCGCGCCGAGGCCGCTGCGCCGCAGCCGCTGGTACGCGCCCTGGACGGACTCGATCGTCGGCCCGTGCCACCACACCATGAGGTCCGCGTCCGAGCGCAGGCCCGCGACGTCGTACCAGCCGCGCACGACGAGCTCGCCGTCCGTCGCGGCCGGGTCGTCACCGCCGCCGACGGCGTCGAGCGCCTCCGTGACGAGCGCGGCACGCTCGTCGGGGTTCGCCGGCAGCGGCGCCGCCGTCGCGAACACCGACCACATCGCGTAGCGGATCGTCGCGTTGATCTGGTCGTGGTCGGCGGGGACGCGGGCCGCGCCGCGTCCGTGCTCGTGGTGCTCGTCGCTCATCGGGTTCCGGGCTCCTCGTCCGAGATGGGTCTGTCCGTGCGCCCAGGCGTGCGCGCGGTCAGGAGTACAGGTCGGTGCTGCACAGCGCGGGGACCCCGCTGGGCTCGCCGTCGCGGCGCAGGCAGCACCCGGGCGCGCACACCGAGCGGAACGCCGGCAGCTCGCCCACGGTCGCCTGCGCGACGTCCTCGCCGCGCGCCATCGCGGCGCGCTCGACGAGCAGGTCGACGAGACCCCGCACGAACGGCTCGCGCGTGCTCACCGTGCCCGCGCGGACAGCGGTCATGCCGAGCCCCCCGGCCGTCTCGAGCGCCTCCGTGTCGAGGTCGTAGGCGACCTCCATGTGGTCGGAGACGAACCCGATCGGGGCCAGCACGACGTCGCGCACGCCGTCCTTCGCGAGCTCCTCGAGGTGGTCGTTGACGTCGGGCTCGAGCCACGGCTGGCTCGGCGGGCCGGAGCGCGAGCAGTACGCGAGGTCCCACGCGACGTCGTGCCCCAGCCGCTCCGAGACCTGGGCGGAGATGACGCGTGCGAGGTCGAGGTGCTGCTCGGAGTACGTCGCGAACGCGATGCGCGACGCCGCCTCCATCGTGTCCGGGATGGAGTGCGTGACGAACACGAGCCGCGCGGCCGCGCCGTCGCCGCCCTTCTCCGCGAGCGCCGCGTACCCGTCGAGGACCGCGTCGACGTTCGCCTGGGCGAAGCCCGGGTGGTTGAAGTACGAGCGGATCTTGTCGAACTGGACGCCCGTGGACCCGGTGGCGTCGAGCTGGCCGCGCTTCTCGAGCACGACCGCGAGGTCCTCGCGGTACTGGCGGCAGCCGGAGTACGACGAGTAGGCGGACGTCACGAGGGCGACCGCGCGCTGCGCGCCGAGGGCCTCGAGCTCGTTGATCGCGTCGTCGGTGTACGGGTCCCAGTTGCGGTTGCCCCACACGACGGGCAGCTCGACGCCGCGGCGCGCGAGCTCGGCCTCGATCGCGGCCTTGAGCGCGAGGTTCTGCTCGTTGATCGGGCTCTTGCCGCCGAAGCCGTAGTAGTGCTCGCCGACCTCCTCGAGGCGCGAGTCGGGGATGCCCTTGCCAGCGGTGACGTTGCGCAGGAACGGCACGACGTCCTCGGGCTTGTTCGGGCCGCCGAACGAGTAGAGGAGGAGCGCGTCGTACGGGCGGACGTCGGGGGCCGTGGCGGCGACGTCGGCAGCGGTGTCCTGGGGGGAGAACGGGGGCATGGTTCCGATGATGTCACCACCGCCGGCGCCCACCACCCGCGAACGCGACGGTCCGGACGTGACATCGAACGGACACCGTGTCACCTTCCGGGGCGCCGCCGACGCCGCGACGACTGGTGTGCGCGAGGGCCCGTCCTAGCGTGGTGAGGTCGGCGGCACCGGAGCCACCGACGGGTCTCGAAGGAGGACTCATGGACGCACGACGCACCATGTGGAGGTCCGGGGTGGCCGGTGCCGCCGCCGCCGCGGCGCTCGCCGCGCTGCTGCCGCTCGGCGGCGGGTACGCCGACGACGACGGGCCCGGGGACCGGGACCGCGGCGGCCACGGCCGCCCGGACGACCGGTGGCGGGGTGAGCGGGCCAGGAACGTCATCTTCATCCAGGGCGACGGCCTCGGGATGTCGCACCGCGAGGTGATCCGCCTCGCCACCGTCGGCAAGGACGGGCAGCTCGCCATGGACTCGCTCGAGCACGCCGGCTGGACGACCACCGACTCCGCCGACCCCGAGGAGGCGGTCACCGACTCCGCCGCGGGGGCGACCGCGTTCGCGTCCGGGGTCCGCACGTACAACGGCGCGGTCGGGGTGGACGCCGCGGGCGACCCGGTCCCGACGCTGCTCGAGCGGGCACGGGACGCCGGCAAGGCGACCGGTCTCGTCACGACGGCGCAGGTCACCGACGCGACACCCGGGGCGTTCGGCGCGCACGTGCCGGACCGCGGCGACCAGAGCGAGATCGCACGGCAGTTCCTCGACAGCTCGCGGCCCGACGTGATCCTGGGCGGGGGCGAGGACTGGTGGCTGCCCGCGGGCGATCCCGGCGCGTGGCCGGACAACCCGCCGAAGGACCCGACGGAGCAGAGCAGGGGCACCGAGGGCGACCTCGTGGCGCGCGCCCAGGAGCTCGGCTACACGTACGTGACCGACGCCGAGTCTCTCGCGGGCGCCGACGGTCGCCGTCTGCTCGGCCTGTTCGCCAACGAGGAGATGTTCGAGCAGCGCAACGAGGGCGAGGGCGACCTCTACGAGCCGGAGGTGCCGCTCGTCGACATGACCGCGAAGGCCCTCGACGTGCTCTCGCGCGACCGCGACGGGTTCTTCCTCGTGGTCGAGGAGGAGGCGGTCGACGAGTTCGCGCACCGCAGCAACGCGACGCGCACCATCCAGGCCGGCCGGGCGCTCGACGAGACCGTCGCGCTCGCGCTCGACTTCGCGTCGAGCCACCGCGGCACGCTCGTGCTCGTCGTGGGCGACCACGCGACCGGCGGGCTCGCGATCGAGAACGTCGACGCCGAGGACGAGTCCGGCGAGGGCGCGACGACCGAGGACGGCCCCTTCGACCTCGCGGGCACCGACCTGCAGTTCACGGTCGACTGGACGACGGGCGGCCACACGGGCGAGGCGACCCCGCTCACCGCGCAGGGGCCGGGTGCCGAGCACCTGTCCGGCGCCCAGCGCAACACCGACGTCCACGACGTCGTGCTCCGGGCGATGCTCGGCCGGGGCCGCGGCTGACCCGGCGGCTGGCCCGGCGCCGGTCCGGCGGTCGCGAGCGCGGCCGCCGGACCGGTCGTCGACCCGCCGTCAGGCCGTGAGCCGGCTCGCGAGGATCCGCTTGCCCTGCTCCGCGCCCTTCTGGCTCTCGTGCTGCGCGCGCCGGAAGAAGTCCGCGAGCTCGGAGTCGCCGTCGCGCTCCGCGTCCTGGACGTACTGCCCCAGGCGCAGCACGTTGCTCAGGCACTGCTCGACGAACCAGATGATGTCGTAGTCCTTGTCCTTGGTGCCGGTGACCTCGCCGGTCTCCTCGTTCTGCGCCACGTCAGCCTCCTCGTGATCGGTCCGAGCGTTCCGCGGCCCTGCCGGTCGCGGCGCTTGTGCTGCACCGCTCGCCACGCCGCGCCGGCACGAGTCGTACGACCACGCTGCTCCGCCCGGCGCCGTCCCGCAACCGCCGGCACCCGGCACGGGACGACAGGGCCTCATCCGGGACGCTCGTCCGGCTCCAGCGCCCCGAGGACCAGGGCGAGCCCGCGGTCGAACTCCTCGTCGGGGTCGTGCTCGGGCCGGAGGGCGTGCCGGCTGACGAGCTCTGCCAGGTGGGGGTACTCGTCCGCCGGCAGCGCGCGCAGCATGCCGTCGGCGACGCCGCCGAGCTCGGCCGGGGAGGCGAACGGCAGACTCAGCTCCTGCAGGACGAAGCCGTAGAGGTAGCTGTCGATGACGGTGACGCCGTGTGCCGCCGCCGTGAGCGAGAAGCCGCCCGCTCGGAGCGCGCCGAGGACGGCGTCGTGGTGGCGCAGCGTCGCAGCACCCGGCCGCCGACGTGAGTCCATGAGCCCGACCGCCCAGGGATGACGCCGGAGCGCCGCGCGCGACGACGCGGCGCGCTCGTGCATGGCGCGTCGCCACGGCGCGCCCGGGGTCGGGAGGTCGATCTCCGCGAACACCGCGTCGACCATCCCGTCGAGCATGGCGTCGCGGCTCGCGACGTGGTGGTAGAGGGACATCGCCTCGACCCCCAGGGCGGCGGCGGTCGCGCGCATCGTGACGCCGTCCGCACCGCGCTCGTCCGCGAGCGCCACGGCGACCGCGACCACGCGCTCGGGACTCAGCGGAACCCTCGTTCGACGCTCTGCCCTGCTCGCACCCACCGAACGCCTCCTGAGGCCTTGACTGACTTACGGCGTAAGTCTAGCGTCCCTTACACCGTAAGCCTGCCGCCGTGGGGCGGCCCTCGAGACAGGAGCCGGACATGGACGTGACCACGGGACCAGCACCTGGCGGCGCGCCGGACGACGGCACGAGCCGCCCCCTGCGCGTGTGCGTGGTCGGAGCCTCCGGCAAGCTGGGGCAGCACATGGTGCGGCACGCGCTGGAGCGCGGCTACGAGGTCGTGGGCGTGTGCCGCGAGCGCAGCGTGCCCAAGCTCGCCGCCCTCGCGGACCGCATCACGGTCGTCCCCGGGGCAACGGACGACGCGTCGGTGATCCGGCGGGCGGTCGCCGGGTGCGACGGCGTGCTGACGGTCCTGGTGCCCTGGGGCGTGCAGCAGTACTCGTCGGGCACCGCGCAGGCGGTGCTCGACCACGCCGACCCCGGCGCGCGGCTCGTGTTCTCGTGCGGCTGGCACGTCCCGCGCGACGACCAGGACCGCTACACCTGGCGGTTCCGGGCCGCGGTCCGGGTCTCCACCTGGCTCGGTCGCGCGCTGCGCGCGGTCGAGATCGACGACCAGGTCGAGGCGTGCCGGCGGATCTTCGCGAGCGACCGGCGGTGGACGGTCGTGCGCGCGAGCGACCTGGAGGAGGGCGAGAGCCAGGGGCTGCCCGTGTGGCGCCGCCACGTCGGCGACCCCGTCCTCGCGAGCAACCTCACGCGACGCACCGACTTCGCGCTCTTCATGGTCGAGGCGCTCACCGACGACGGCCTCGTCCACGAGGCGCCCGCGATCGTCGGCCGCCTCGCCCCGAGCGCACGGGCGGCTCAGCCCGACGCGCGGGAGCCGGCGTCGTCGAAGGGGCCGCCCGCCGCCGGGAGGGCCTGACCGCGCGCCGCGAGCACGAGGTGCGTCACGGTCGCCGCGAGGTCCGTCAGCCGCGAGCGGGTGCGCCCCATGAGCTCCTCCAGCTCGACCGGGCCGGGCGCGATGCTGAACGCCGCCGCGATGCCTGCGGCCCGCGCCCGCTCCGCGGGCAGCAGCACGCGCCCGGCGAGCACGACGACGGGCGGCCGGTGCAGCGCCTCGGCCGCGAGCGCCGCGACGGCGTCCGCGACCTTCCCCTCGACGGACTGCGAGTCGAACGACCCCTCCCCCGTGATGACCAGGTCGGCGCGGTAGGTCTCGTCGCGCAGGCCGATCGCGTCGGCGACGAGCCGCGCACCCGGCTCGAGCTGCGCCCCGAGCACCGCGAGGAGCCCGGCGGGGACCCCGCCCGCGGCGCCGGTGCCGGGCACGTCCGCCACGGGGAAGCCGGCCTCGCGCTCGAGCACCCCCGCCCACCGGCGCAGCGCGTCGTCGAGGAACGCCACGTCGGCCGGGGCGGCACCCTTCTGCGGCCCGAACACGTGCGCCGCCCCGCGCTCCCCGTGCAGCGGGTTCGTCACGTCGACGGCGAGCCGCCAGGAGACCTCGCGCGCCCGCGGGTGCAGCCCCGACAGGTCGAGGCTCGCGACGCGCGCCAGGCCCTCGCCGCCGTCGGGCACCGGCAGGCCGTGCTCGTCGAGGAGCCGCACCCCCAGACCCGTAAGGATGCCCGCCCCGCCGTCGGTGGAGGCGGAGCCCCCGAGGCACACGATCACCTCGCCGACCCCGGCGTCGAGCACCGCGGCCGCAGCCTCCCCGGTGCCGCGCGTGTGCGCGCGCAGCGGCTGCAGCACCACGTCGCCCACGTGCGGCAGCCCGCTCGCCTCGGCGAGCTCGACGACGCCGAGCCAGCCGTCGCGCGAGACGCCGTAGCGCGCGGTGCGCGGTCGCCCGATCGCGTCGACCGTGGCGACCTCGCGCGCCGGCACGCCCCAGACGGCGAGCAGCGCGTCGAGCGTGCCCTCCCCGCCGTCGGCCATGGGCAGCTCGCTGACGTGGGCACCTGGGGCGGCGGAGCGGACGCCGTCCGCGACGGCGCTCGCGACCTCGGCGGCGCTCAGGCTGCCCTTGAACGAGTCGGGCGCGACGACGACCCGCGGGGGGCCGCCGCCCGGACGAGCCGTCGGGACGGACGTGGGCGCGGTGGTGCTCGACGATGAGGACACGGCGCGATTCTAGGCGGGGGTCTCGGGCGGACGTCGCGACGCCACCCGTTCCTGCGCGCCGCGCAGGCGCTCCAACAGCTCGCCGAGCGTCGCGAGCTCGTCGTCGTCGAGCGCTCCCCCGACGCACCGGGCGATCGTGCGGGCGTGGGCACGGCCGATCTCGCGCTGGATCCGGGCGCCGTCGTCGGTGAGCCGCACGAGCACGCCGCGCCCGTCGTCGGCGGCGACGGTGCGCTCCACGAGCCCGCGGTGCGCGAGACGGTCCACCATGCGGCTCAACGAGGGCTGGCTGAGGAGGATCAGGGCGTTGAGGTCGCGCAGCCGCATGCCGTCGGCCGGCCCCTTGGTGAGCGAGAAGAGCACGTCGTACTCGCGCATCGTCAGCTCGTCCCAGATCGGGTCCGCCTGGAAGCGGCGCATGAGCGCGACCTGCGTGCGGAACAGCGACTCCCACGTCTCGACGGCGAGGCGCGGGCTGCCGGCGTGGCGGCCTGGCGCGCCCGCCCCGGGCGTCCCGCCGTCGTGCGTCCCCGCGTCGTCCGCCATGCGCCCTCCCGTCGGTGCGTCGACGTCGACTGTAGTCAGCGCCCGAGGCGCCGCTCGCGCTGGGAGTACGAGCGCAGGGCGCGCAGGTAGTCGACGCGCCGAAAGTCGGGCCAGTACGCCTCGCAGAAGTAGAACTCCGAGTGCGCGCTCTGCCACAGCAGGAAGCCGCCGAGGCGCTGCTCGCCCGACGTGCGGATGACGAGCTCCGGGTCCGGCTGCCCCTTGGTGTACAGGTGCTCCTCGATGTGCTCCACGTCGAGGTTCTCGGCGAGGTGGTCCAGCTGCGCGCCCGCGTCCGCCTGCTCGCGCAGGTACGAACGCACGGCGTCGGCGATCTCGTGCCGTCCGCCGTACCCGATCGCGACGTTCACCTGGAGCCCGTCGACGGCGGCGGTGCGCTGCTGGGCGTCGCGCAGGGCGCCGCCGAGACGCTCGGGCAGGAGGTCGAGGCGACCCATGACGCGCAGCCGCCACCGACCGGTGTCCGCCAGGTCGCGCACGGCGTCCTCGATGATGTCGAGCAGCGCCGCGAGCTCCTCGTGCGACCGGGACAGGTTGTCCGTGGACAGCATCCACAGCGTCACGACCTCGACGCCGAGGTCCTCGCTCCAGCCGAGGAACTCGTCGATCTTGTCGGCCCCCCGCCGGTGCCCGGTCGCGGCGGTCTCGCCGAACGAGCGCGCCCAGCGGCGGTTCCCGTCGAGGATGACGCCCACGTGCCGAGGGATGCCCTCGCGCGAGAGCGACGCCGCCAGGCGACGCTCGTAGAGCCGGTAGACGGGGTGAGGCAGGCGCACGACGGTTCCTCGACGGTGGCTCGGCGACGGGTTCGACGGCGACGGGCGCGGGCGAACGACGCGCCCCGGCCGGACCGGACTGCCACACCGTACTCCTCGCCGCAACCGGACCCGGGCCGTCGTGCGCCGCCACCGGCGCTCTGCCCAGGATCTTCACAGCGCGCCGGACCGTGGCGCACGAACCTACGCGCACGTAACCTACGATGGCGTAGGTTCGTCGGGGGGCTCACCCTGCCCTCCCGACCGACAGCCGAGCGAGCACCTTGGAGGACCGGTGGCAGGAGCGACGCCCGAGCGCGACCGCGCGCACGAGACCGACACCGCGCACCGTCCGGACGCGGCGCCGCCGGACGACGGCAGCACTCCCCTCGACACCGTCCGGGACACGGTGAGCGACGCGGTGTCGCACGTCGCCCAGGCGGTCAAGCCCCGCCTGCGGGGGTGGATCCACGCCGGGACGTTCCCCTTCGTGCTCGTCGCAAGCGTCGTCCTCGTCGTCCTCGCGCCCCAGGTCGCGGGCAAGGTCTCGTGCGCCGTCTTCGGCCTGACGGCGTGCCTGCTGTTCGGCACGAGCGCCGTCTACCACCGCGGCACCTGGTCGCCCCGCGTCGCAGGCGTCCTGCGCCGCGCCGACCACGCGAACATCTTCCTCATCATCGCCGGCACCTACACGCCGCTCGCCGTCCTCCTCCTGCCGCAGCGCACGGCGACGATCCTCCTGCTGATCGTCTGGGGCGGCGCCCTGCTCGGGCTGCTCGCCCGCATCCTGTGGCTCGACGCGCCCCGCTGGGTCTACGTGCCGGTCTACGTCGCGCTCGGCTGGGTCGCGGTGGGCTACATGCCGCAGTTCTGGACGACGACGAACGGGCCGGCGATCGTCTGGCTCGTCGCCGTCGGAGGCCTCGCCTACACGCTCGGCGCCGTCGTCTACGGCATCAAGCGCCCCAACCCGAGCCCCCGCTGGTTCGGCTTCCACGAGATCTTCCACGTGCTCACCGTCGTGGGCTTCGCGTGCCACTTCGCCGCGATCACCCTCGCGGCGGTCGCCGCCCGCTGAGGCCTGCCGAGCCGCCTGCTGGACGTCCCGCGACGCAGCGGTCAGGTCCGGCCGGGGCGGCGGCTCCCGAGGCGCGGCGGCCCTGGCCCGGCGCGCCGAGCCCGGGGTTGCGCGCCACCCGAGAGCCAGATCGGCACACAACCCCGGGGTCGGCACGAGGAGCGGCACACAACCCCGGGGTCGGCGCGACGGGGGCGCAGCAGGGCGTGCCCCACGGCCGGCGAGGGAGCCGCCGCGGCGTGGTCGTGGCTCAGTCGCGCGGGACGACGGCGTAGCGGCGGTTCGCGAGCGACGGGTTCTGCTCGCGCGCCGCGGCGAGCCCGGCCGGGTCGAGGTCGGCGCTGCGCAGCTCGGCGGACTCGTCCAGCTCGAGGCCGACCTGGCCGTCCGGGCCCACGAGGAGCGAACGGCCCGTCACGCCGCGTCCCGCCTGGCCGACGGCGAGCACGGCCGACGTGTTCTCGATCGCCCGGGCGCGGGCGAGCGTGCGCCAGTGGTCGGCCTTGAGGGGGCCGGCGGCCCACGCGGCCGGGACGACGAGGACGTCGGCACCGGCGTCGACGAGGCGTCGCGCGCTCTCCGGGAAGCGCAGGTCGTAGCACGTCAGGACGCCGAACGTCAGGTCGCCGACGCGCAGGAGGAGCGGGACTGCCGCCGGGTCGCCCGGCTCCAGCCGCTCGGACTCGCGGTGGCCGAACGCGTCGTACAGGTGGACCTTGCGGTAGACACCGACGAGCTCGCCGCGCGCGTCCGCCGCGACGACCGCGTTGACGGCACGGTGCGGGTCCGTGCCCGGCAGCAGCGTGCCCGCCACGGCCGCCACGCCGTGCTCGCGCGCGAGCGAGCGCAGCGTCGTGACGAACGGCCCGTCGAGCGGCTCGGCGTGCTCCGGCCCCGTGCCGCGCGGGTCGAAGGCCGACGCGTACTCCGGCAGCACGAGCAGGTCGGCGCGCACGCGCGCCGCCTCCTGGAACGCCGTACCCATGCCGGCCCGGTTCGCGGCGCGGTCCGCGGAGACCTCGAGCTGGCCGATCGTGACGCGGACGCCGGCCGCCACGTCAGCCCTCGCGGCCCGTCGGCGCGTCGTCGTCCCGGCGGTCCCCCGGCACGTCACCGTCCGACGCGGTGCCGCCCGGCACGCCATGGCCAGGCGCCGTGCCGCCCGACGTGGCACCTTCCGCCGTCGCGCCGGGGTGCCGCGCGTCGCGGCGGTCGTCCACCGGGATGCCCTGCGCCTCGGCGTTGTGCCGCATGCGGCGCAGCTGGCGCGACAGCCCGAAGAACAGCGCGACGGCGGCCAGCGCGACGGCGAAGATCGCGAGGAAGCCCGCGAGGCCCGGTGAGACGTCGGTGGGCTCGAGCTCGGGCCGCAGGGGGTCGTCCGTCGGGGAGGGTGCCGGCGTCGCCGTCTCCGTGACCACGTCCGCGGCCCAGCCCGGACCGCCCGCCACGAGCGGCGCGCCGAGGTCCGCGACGGTCGGCACGGGGCTCATGCCGCGCTCCCGCGGGAGTCGCTGACGAGCTCGCGGACGCCCGCGAACAGGTCGTCCTCGGGCAGCTGCGTGGGCACGCGCGACTCCGCGAGCTCGTACTCCTCGAACGGCCACACCTGTGCCTCGAGGTCGCGCGGGATCGCGAAGAAGAAGCCGTCCGGGTCGATCTGCGAGGCGTGCGCCACGAGCGCCGCGTCGCGCTGCGGGTAGTACCGGGCAACCTCGACGCGTGTGGTGACCTCGCGCTCCGGGATCTCGCGCGCCGAGCGCGACTCCACCCAGTCGCCGAAGGGCGACTCGAGCCCCGCGCCCTGCATCGCCTCGTGCAGCGTGCGGATGCGGTTCATCGAGAAGTCGTGGTTGTAGTACAGCTTGAGCGGCGACCACGGTGCCGCGCCGCCCTCGCGCCGGTAGCGCTCCGGGTCCCCGGCGGCGTGGAACGCCTCGAACGCCACGCGGTGGCACATGACGTGGTCGGGGTGCGGGTACCCGCCGGACGGGTCGTACGTCGTGATGACGTGGGGCCGGAACTCGCGCACGAGCTCGACGAAGGGCGCCGCCGCCTCCTCGAGCGGGACGAGGCCGAACGAGCCCTCGGGCAGCGGCGGCAGCGGGTCGCCCTCCGGGAGACCCGAGTCCACGAAGCCGATCCACTGCTGTCGGACGCCGAGGGCCCGCGCCGCGGCGGCCATCTCCTCCCGGCGCAGCGCGCGCATGCCCTCGACGTCCCCCGGCCCTTCGCCGAAGCTGGGGTTGAGGATGTCGCCGCGCTCCCCGCCGGTGCACGTCGCGACGAGGACGTCGACGCCCTCGGCGGCGTAGCGCGCCGTCGTCGCCGCACCCTTGCTCGACTCGTCGTCGGGGTGCGCGTGGACCGCGAGGAGCCGCAGACGCTCGGGCCCCTCGTGCTCGCGGACGGGCGTCGGTCCGGCCGTGGGTTCGGCCACTGGTCCTCCTGGTTGCCTCGTGCGTCTCGTCGCGGGCCGGCGCCCGCGCACGGCCGGTCGCGGCCGTGCCACGGCACCCGCCGGGCTCTGCGAAGATGGTCGTGGACCATGATCCCCCACCCCGCCCACCGCTGACCAACAGCCACCGCCGAAGCGAGCGACCGGTCGCGCGGCTCCCGGCGACCCCGACACTGGACGCGCACCGTGACGAACGAGACCACCGCACCGCAGCCCGCTCCGGGCGTCCCGGCGCGCCCGCCCGCGGGCCGCTACGGCCCGGAGCCCTCGGCGGCGCGCCGACGCCTGACGGTCGTCGCGATCGTCGCCGTGGCCGTCGTCGGCCTGGCGGTGGTCGCGCTCGTCGGGCTCCGCGCCGCGAGCGTCCCCGTGCGGCAGGACGTGGTCGGTTTCGACATCGTGAGCTCCGAGCGCATCGACGTGACGTTCGAGGTGTCGATGGCGCCGGGCACCACGGCCCGCTGCACCGTCGACGCCCTCGCCGCCAGCTACGCGCAGGTGGGCACGGTAGACGTCACGGTGGGCCCGGTCGAGACGCTCGAGTCGCGCTGGACGGTGCGCGTCGCGACGTCGGAGCTCGCCACCACGGGGGTCGTGGAGTCCTGCACCGTCGTGGACTGACCCGCCGGACGACGGAGCCAGCGTCATGGGCCGTCCCGTCCCCTTTGCTATCCTGAGGGATTCCTGCGCAGGACTGCGCCCGGACGCGCTCCGAACCGTGCGGCGACACCGTCGTGGCGACGAGGCCGACGCCCCGGTGCCGTCCGCGTCCAGGACCAGCCACCACGCGCTGCCACCCGGGCAGCGTCACCGACCCGGGCAGGCAGGCGCACCGCGAACCGCACGCGCCCTGGCTGCCCGCACCTGCACGGCCGCCCCGACGCGGTCGTCGACCACGCAAGGAAGGAGCGGACCGTGACCGACACCTCTGTCACCTGGCTGACCCAGGAGGCGTACGACAGGCTGCAGACCGAGCTCGCCCACCTGTCCGGCGAGGGCCGCACCGAGATCGCCGAGCGCATCGCCGCGGCGCGCGACGAGGGCGACCTCAAGGAGAACGGCGGCTACCACGCGGCGCGCGAGGAGCAGGCGAAGAACGAGGCGCGCATCCGCGAGCTCACCGAGAAGCTGCGCAACGTGCAGATCGGCACGCCGCCGGACGACGGCAAGGTCGAGCCCGGCATGGTCGTCACCGCCCTGATCGCCGGCGACGAGATGACGTTCCTCCTCGGCTCGCGCGAGATCGCGGACACCACGGACCTCGACGTCTACTCCCCCACCTCGCCGCTCGGCTCCGCCATCGACGGCAAGTCGGTCGGCGACGAGACGAGCTACACCGCGCCCAACGGCAACGAGATCGCGGTGAAGATCACCGACGCGAAGCCCTTCGCGGGCTGACGCCTCCCGCCGCACGACGGCCCGGCACCTGCGAGGGTGCCGGGC